>JAJXSV010000031.1 GCA_021784375.1 Actinomycetes bacterium
CACGACGTAGCTCGCGACGCGTGCGTAGGCGGCTGATCGCACGGTGAGGAGCACCGGCATGCCGACGGTGTGGGAGTCGGTCGCGACCACCTGGAGCGACAGGTAGGCGTCGCCGGAACCGGTCACCCGGGTGGGGATCTCCACGCTCACGCGCTTGCCGGCGTTGAGGTGGATGGCGGTGTACGGGCGCGGGGTGACGCGTACCGTGGGCAGCCCCATGGCGCGGACACCGATGTCGACGGGAACCGGCAGGCCGTTCTCGATGGTGACCGGAACATCGCCCTTCTGCCCGCCGAAGACGATGTCACCGCGGGTCACCACGCGCACCGAGCCGGCGAGCGCCTCGAGTTGTGTCGTCACATCCGAGGCATACGCATCGGGCGTGAGGCGAGCCGTCCACCAGCGGGACAGCACGCCGACGACGGCGTCGGAGATGGTCGCCGCGAAGGCCGGATCGCCGGCGAGGCGCAGCAGCATGGTCTCCTGGGTGAGGGCACGCTGCAGGTCCCTGTTGCGCTGCACCTGGGCCCGGGTCAGGGCCACCCGTGTCCCGCCACGCGACTCGGACCCGGCTCCTACGGCACCACCGACGCTCGTGTGCCGCAACCAGGACGCGTTGAGGACGGGCGCGAGCTGGGCTTCCATCGCTGCCGGCCAGTCCGGTGGGAGGGCGACGGTGATGACACGGTCGCTGTTCGGTTGCTCGAGGTAGGTCATGAGCAGTTGGGCGGCGAAGGCCTGACGTGGTGCGGAGGCGGTGCGGATAGGTGCGTAGCTCACCCCGCTGTCGACCACCAGGACGCGGCCGGGGAAGTTGGCGACGGAGAGCGCGGTGGTCGGTGTGTACTGCTGCTGTCCGGCCGGGTAGGCGAAGTCGTCAACGAGTCCGATGGTGGCGCCCAGACCGCTCAGGTAGCGCCACTGCCGATCGGTGAGGCTGCCCGAGTAGATCGGAACCGCGACGTCGGTCACCGTCTCACCGAGAGCCACGGAGAGCCGCTTCGCGGCCGTGCCGACGGCCGCGCTCACGATGGAGTTGTGGCCGAGGAGCAGGGCACCGCGCACGTCGAGGTCGGCGAGTGGCAGGGCAGCGCGGGCGCCGGTGGCGCTGGCGGCGAGCAGGTCGGTGAGCCACTGACTGGCAGCATGCATCTCCGCATCGGTGGCTGCGCGGAGGTTGCCGTCCTGCATGATGCGGGCACCCCCGGCGAGGGCCTGCACGTCCTCCACCAGCAGCGGGTCGATGACCCACAATGCGCCCGGTACCTGCCGCATGTCGTCGAGTTGCGTGCGCAGGCGGCCACCCGCCCCCAGCGCGGTGGCGAGCGAGTCGTCGAGGAAGACGCCATCGACGCCGCGGGAGGGTGGTGCAGTGAGCGTCCAGACGGTGGTCAGCCCCAGGCCCCTGCCGGCGTGCGATGGCAGCCAGGGCAGCAGCGTCACCGGTCGCTGCGATACGGAGTGATCGGTGCCGATGACTCCCGACACGAGCAGGCCGAGGACGTACACACCCGGGTGCGCGGCGCTCAGACCCAGCTCGTTGGTGGTGGCCTGCAGGGTCAGGCTGGTGCTGGCGCCGCTCGCGAGGTCGATCCCGGAGGCCACGTCCTTGGCGACGGTGCGGTAGGTCGGCAGGGAGCGGCCGGTGAGTACGTCGGGGATCTGGCTGCGGCCCCGCAACGGCGACAGCGAGATGACGAACCGGGCGTGGATCCGGTTGACGTCATTGGGCGTCGAGTTCGCCAACTGCACCGTGAGGTTGACCGTGGATCCGGCTGCTGGGAGTGCGGGGTCGATGCTCGTGATGATCGCGCTGAACCTGCCGGACGCGCTGGCCGGTTGCGGAGCGCCGGCGGCCAGCATGACGAGCAGGGCCACCAAGGGGAGGGCCAGGCTGCGCGTCAGGCGCCCGGTGCGTCCGCTGCGGTTCACCCCTGCACCTCGAGGATGCTCAGCGCCTTCGGCACCAGTCGTCGCTCATCCGCATAGGCCAGGCGTGATGGCACCTCGCTGAGCGCAATCCATTCCACTGCGTCCACTTCGCGGTCGGCGTCGGAGAGCTCGCCCCCCGTCACGATGAGCAGGAAGTGGTTCACCGTCTTGTGGATGCGCTTGCCATCAAGCATGAACCAGAAGGCGATCTCTCCGAGTGGCGAGTGGACGACCGCGGACAGGCCGGTCTCCTCGAAGACCTCGCGCACCGCCGCCTGCTCGGCGGTCTCGCCCGCCTCCAGATGGCCCTTGGGGAAGGACCACACCATGCGTCCCTTGCGATCGCGGCGTCCGATGATGGCCGCGACCATGCGCTCGGTATCAACGACGAGCCCGCCGGCACTGAATTCATCGTGGCGCTTGCTTCGCCGTTGCGGACGTGAAGGCCGCGCTTCGGTCATGCACGTAGCGTAGGTGGCGGGTCGGGGATCCGGCGCAGGAGCAGGTTGCGGCAAATACGCTGTGCCCGTGTCCACCCTCCGCCAAGCGCCGAAGATCCCTGCCGCGGTGCTGGAACTGGGGCGGCTCTTCGAGGCCGCAGGCCATGAGCTGGCGCTCGTCGGCGGTCCCGTGCGCGACGAGCTGCTCGGTCGCGAGTCCGGGGACTGGGACCTCACCACCGACGCCCGGCCCGAGGTGACGCTGGCGCTACTCGAGCCATGGGCGGACGTGACCTGGGATGTCGGCATCCGCTTCGGCACCGTCGGTGGTCAACGCCACGGCCTCAAGGTGGAGATCACCACCTACCGCACCGAGCAGTACGACGACGACTCGCGCAAGCCGGAGGTGCAGTACGGGACCTCGCTGGAGGACGACCTGTTCCGGCGCGACTTCACGGTGAATGCCATGGCGGTGCGCCTGCCGTCGGGTGAACTCATCGACCCCTTCAACGGCCTCGCGGATGTGCAGGCGGGGGTGCTGCGAACCCCGGGCACCCCCGAGATGTCATTCTCCGACGATCCGCTCCGCATGATGCGAGCAGCCCGCTTCGCATCGCAGCTTGGGTTCCGGGTGGCGGCCGACGTCGTCATCGCCATGACCGAGATGGCCCCGCGGCTCGACATCGTCTCGCCCGAGCGGGTGCAGGCGGAGTTCTCCAAGTTGCTCCTGGGTGCCCATCCGCGCGAGGGCCTGACGCTGCTCGTGGAGACGGGGCTGGCGGAGCGCTTCATCCCCGAACTGCCGAAGTTGCAACTCGAGATCGATGAGCACCATCGCCACAAGGACGTGTACGAGCACTCGCTCACGGTGCTCGAGCAGGCCATGGACCTCGAGCGCTCGCACGATCCGCAGTCCGGTCCCGACCTGGTGCTGCGCATGGCCGCACTGCTGCACGACATCGGCAAGCCGCGCACGCGCAGGTTCGAGGCGGGCGGGGCGGTCTCGTTCCACCATCACGACGTGGTCGGCGCCAAGCTCGTGCGCAAGCGCCTCACCGCGTTGCGTTACAGCAACGAGGTCATCGACGACGTCTCGAAGCTCGTCGAGTTGCACCTGCGCTTCCACGGCTACGGCTCCGGTGAGTGGACCGACTCCGCGGTACGGCGCTACGTGCGCGATGCCGGCGACCAGTTGGTGCGCCTGCACAAGCTCACGCGGGCTGATTCCACAACGCGCAATCGTCGTCGCGCGCTCGTCCTGCAGTCGACGTACGACGAGTTGGAGCGCCACATCGACCAGCTCGCGGAGCAGGAGGAGCTGGATGCCATCCGGCCCGACCTCGACGGCAATGCCATCATGGGCATCCTCGGCGTGGGTCCGGGGCCGGCCGTGGGGCGCGCCTACAAGTTCCTGCTCGAACTGCGCATGGAACAGGGGCCCCTGGGTCCCGGGCAGGCAGAAGCCGCGCTGCGCCAATGGTGGGCCGAGCAGGCCTGAGCGCCTGTGGAAGACGGACGCGACCCTGTCTGCCCCCCGACCGGACCGCTAGCGTTCGAGCGTGGATCGGGGCCATTTCGCGCAGGTGCTCCGGGACCGACGTTTCCAGCGCCTGCTCGGCGTGCGTGTGGCCGGCACCACCTCGGACGGCCTCCTGGAGGCCGCACTCACCTCCTTCGTGCTCTTCAGTCCAACGCACCAGCCCACTCCCGCCAAGATCCTCTCCGCCTTCGTGGTGCTGCTCCTGCCCTACTCGGTGATCGGCCCCTTCGTCGGCGTCCTCATCGACCGATGGCAGCGGCAGCGCATCCTGCTCATCGCCACCTTCCTGCGCGCGATCCTCGTTGTCGGTGTCGCCGTGCTCGTGGGCGCCGGACAGGACGGCACCATGCTCGGGCTGGTGGTGCTGGTCTCACTCGGTGTCGGTCGCTTCGTGTCCGCCGCCCTCTCCGCCTCACTGCCACACGTCGTCGACGACGGGCTGCTGGTGCCTGCCAACGCGATTGCGCCAACTGCTGGAACGCTGACCTCAGTGCTCGGCGGACTGGTCGGGGTGAGCATCTCGACCCTGCTCGGTGGGAGCAATGCGACGTCCGTCGTCATCATCGTGGTTGCCGCATTCGGCCACCTCGTGGCCACGGCGTTCTCCCGCCGGATCCCGCGCGGCGAGCTCGGTCCGGACGCACTGCGGCGCAAGACGCTGTTCGAGGTGCTGCACTGGTTGTGGAGCGGGCTCACCCACCTGTGGGAGCGCCCACACGCCTTGCGCGCCATCGGCCGCGTCACCACGCACCGGGTGGCGTTCGGCGGCGCCACCCTCCTGGTCCTGCTCCTCACCCGCAACTCCTTCAACGGGTTGGGGCAGTCGACGCATGCGCTGGGCGAGTTCTCCATCGTCATCGGCTTCGCCGGCGGCGGCGCGTTCCTCGGAGCGTTGCTCACGCCGATGGTCGTCGAACGACTGGGTGTGGCCCGCTGGGCGCAATCCGTGCTTGCCGGCTCGGCGCTGGTGGTTGGCGCCTCCTATGTCTGGGCCACGCACGCGCCGCACTCCCCTTTCGCCATGGCGACGGTGCTCCTCGGGAGCACACTCCTCGGTTTCGCCGGACAGTGCGTGAAGATCTCGTCGGACACCATCGTGCAGACCGCCGTTGCCGACTCGCACCGCGGCCGCGTGTTCGCTTTGTACGACATGGCGTTGAACTTCGGCACCGTCCTGGGAACCGCGCTGGCGGCGGTCACCGTGCGCACCAGTGGACGCTCGCCGGCCTTCGCGCTGGTCGTCGGGTTGCTGCTGCTGCTCGCGGCCGCCATCCCCGCGTAGGGCCCGCGCCAGCGGCAACTTCCGGCGCGACGCGCGGGTGAAAGATCGCCCGCTGCTGCGACACTCATGCGCAGGAGGTGTCGCATGGACGACCTCAGCACGCAGCGGCGCCGGGGCTTCGAGGCGCTCTTCGACGAGCATGCCCCCGCCGTGCGCAACTACGTGCGACGCAGGGCCCAGGCCACCGACGTCGACGACGTCGTGGCCGACGTGTTCCTCGTCGCCTGGCAGCGATTCGAGAGCATTCCCGACGATTTCCGTCAGGCCTGGCTCTTCCGCACGGCCTGGAACGTGTTGGCCAACCGTCGCCGCAAGTTCGTGGAGCTGCCCTTCGAGCGGCTGCCCGATGACCCGCGCGAGGGTGACATCGCCGACGTCGTCGTCGAGGACCTCACGCTGCGGCGGGCCTGGCTGACGCTCGGAGCGCGCGACCGGGAGGTGCTGCGCCTGGTGGCGTGGGACGGACTCAACGGCGCGGAACTGGCCGCAGCCCTGGGCATCAGCGTGAGCGGTGCGGGCGTGGCGCTCTCCCGGGCACGCGCGCGATTCGACGCCGCGTGCGCGGAAACATCAGGCGACGCAAGGACATTCACGGGTGGAGGTGATCGATGATGTCCGACGATCAGCACTACTTCGAGTTGTTGCGCGCCGCCGATCCGGCTGCACCCGCGGCCGCCACGGGAGCCGCGGACCTGGGCGCGCTGAGGGCGCGTGTGATGGCAGGGACGGCACCGAATGTCTTCGCGTTCACGCCTCGCAGCCGGAGCCTGCGCATGTGGAGGTACGCCTCCATGGCCGCCGTCATGGCCATCGTGGCGGGGTTGGGCTACGCGGGCGGCGTGGCCCGGCAGGCGCCGACGGCGTCCATCGCGAGCCTCACTCCGGGATTGGGCCTGGGCGGTGGCAGCGCCAATGACAGCATGGGCAAGGCCGCAGGCGCGACCGCGGGCTCGTACATGGCGGGCTACGGTGGCGGCATCATCCTGCGACCGGAAGCCGGTCTGCCCAACGACGCCGGCACGGCCCCGGCCTACAGGTTCAACGTCGATGGCATCGACCTCCCGCGTTTGGCCAGTGGCCTCGCGGCCGTCATCGGTGCGACGGATGTGACCGCCGTGCCGCAGTCGATAGCGGGTCCCGCGAACCTGTCCCTGCACAGCCTGGATGGCCGTCAGAGCGTCAGCGTCGATGTGTACGGCGGCGTTGCGAACGTCAGCGCCTACAACGACCTGCGCTCTCCCTGGGACTGCACGGCGGTTTCAACTGTCCCTCCGTCGGGACCCACCCCCGAGGCATCCGGCGAGCCGGAGACCAAGTGCACGAATCGCGGCCCCGCGCCTTCGAACGAAGACGCTGTGCGCCTGGTGAAGGCAGCGTTCGCCCGACTCGGCATCGACGCCAAGGGACTTGCGCACTACGACGCCACGCCCGACGGCATGGTGGGCGGACCGGCCTCGACGAGCGTGAACGTCGTGGTGACGCCACTGTTGGACGGCAAGCCCGTGTTCGGCGTCTCCTGGTCGGCGGCCGTGAGCGCGCTCGGCCTCTTCAGCCTCAACGCATGGGTTGCCAACGTCGAGCCGCTGGCGACCTACCCCATCGCGGGAGCGCGCGACGTCGCCAACCGCACCCTGCAGGCACGCTGGAATTCCCTGGGGGCGCAATGGGTGCGCACCGCGGCGACGAGCGGTGGCGTGGTCAGCGACAAGCGAGGCCCGACCCTCGAGGTCGTGCAGGTCGAGGGCAAGCCGACGGTCGACGCCTTCGTCGAGCAGGCCACGGTGAGCCTGGTGTCCGACGGCCTGCAGATGCGCTGGCTCAGGGACGGGACGGCGGTGCTCATGCCGGCCTGGCTGTACCGTGACGCGGCCGGTGACGAGTGGAGCATGCTCGCCATCAGCGAGCAGTTCATCAACTGGACCACGCAGTCCGCGGGCGGCCCCGTCGCCTACGTCACGGCCGCGGGCGGCGGCTCGGGTATCGCGGGTACGGCAACGGTGGTGGCGCCGACCCCGCTGAAGTAGCGCCCGCTCGAAGCCGGCTTGGGCACCTGACCGGCGCGCCGTCGATCCGGTGGACGGGCGCAGGACGACGAAGGGCCGTCACGCCTCTCCGGGAAGCGTGACGGCCCTCGGCCGTGGTGCTGATGGCGCTAGCGCTCGATCCTGCCTGCGATGAAGTCCTCGACGGCCTGGTGCGCTTCGGAGTCCGAGTACTGCACCGGCGGCGACTTCATGAAGTAGGAGGCGGCGGACAGGATCGGCCCGCCGATGCCGCGGTCCTTGGCGATCTTGGCGGCCCGCAGGGCGTCGATGATGATGCCGGCGGAGTTCGGCGAGTCCCACACCTCGAGCTTGTACTCGAGTGACAGCGGCACGTCTCCGAAGGCGCGACCCTCGAGGCGCACGAAGGCCCACTTGCGGTCGTCGAGCCAGGCCACGTAGTCCGAGGGGCCGATGTGCACGTTGCGCTTGTCCAGACCGTTGCGCAGCTGGGAGGTCACGGACTGCGTCTTCGAGATCTTCTTGGATTCGAGGCGGTCGCGCTCCAGCATGTTCATGAAGTCCATGTTGCCGCCGACGTTCAGCTGGTACGTGCGGTCCACGGTGACACCGCGGTCCTCGAACAGCTTCGCGAGCACGCGGTGGGTGATGGTGGCACCGACCTGTGACTTGATGTCGTCGCCGACGATCGGCACACCGGCGGCCGTGAACTTGTCAGCCCACTCCTTGGTGCCCGCGATGAAGACGGGAAGCGCGTTCACCATGGCCACGCCTGCATCGATGCAGCACTGGGCATAGAACTTGGCGGCCTGCTCGGAGCCCACGGGGAGGTAGCAGATGAGGACGTCGGCCTTGACCTCCTTGAGGCGCTTCACGATGTCGACCGGGGCCGCGTCGGAT
Source organism: Actinomycetes bacterium (assembly GCA_021784375.1). Next base: position 8,098 of record JAJXSV010000031.1, read on the forward strand.
TCGGTGATGGTTTCGCGGTAGTACTTGCCGAGGCCGTCCAGGGTGTGTCCACGCTCGACGGTCACGCCGGTGCGAGGCACATCGCAGATCTTGATGGTGTTGTTCTCGCTGGCGCCGATGGCGTCCGCCAGGTCGAGGCCGACTTTCTTCGAATCGACGTCGAACGCGGCGACGAACTCGATGTCGCGCACGTGGTAGCCCCCGAAGTCAACGTGCATGAGACCCGGCACCTTCTGGGTCGGGTCCGCGTCGCGGTAGTAGTGCACACCCTGCACGAGCGATGACGCGCAGTTTCCGACGCCCACGATGGCGACTCTGATGGAACTCATTGCTCTCCTTCTGTGTTCAGACCGCGTGGCACGGGGGCCGTCGCGGAACCCAAGCGAGGCTTGGGAAATCAGGTGTTCTTGTGCTCTGCCTCGATCAGGTCGTCGAGCCAACGCAGTTCGCGTTCGACGCTCTCCAGCCCGTGTCGCTGCAGTTCGAGCGTGTAGGCATCCACGCGCTCGCGGGTTCGCGTGAGGGAATCACGCATGAGGGCACGACGTTCGGCGAGACGCATGCGCCGTCCCTCCAGGATGTTCGCGCGGACATTGCGATCGGCGCGGCCGAAGAAGGCGAAGTGCACGCCGAAGCCGTCGTCATCCCAGGCACTGGGACCGGACTCGGAGAGCAGCGCGGCGAAGCGATGCTCTCCGGCCTCGGTGATGCTGTAGGTGATGCGGCTGCGCCGGGCCACCGGTTCGACCTTGGATGGCTTGGCGCGCCGGCTCGCCGCCGCGGTGGCCCTGGCCGCCGGGCGGCCGCTGGTCCCCGCCTGCTCCTCCGCGTCGGCCGCAGCCTCCTCGGCGACCAGACCCGAGGCACTCAGTGCCTTGAGCGCCGGGTAGAGCGAACCGAAGGAGATGGAGTGGAAGGTCCCGAGCACCTGGGAGAGGCGCTTGCGTAGCTCGTAGCCGTGCAGCGGGGCCTCGTGGAGGATGCCGAGGATGGCGAATTCGAGGGCATCGGCCTTCTTCATCACGGCTCCTCGGGCTGGCGGGTGGGCCCCCGGCCGCGCTGGACCGCCGAGTGCGATATATCGCCAGACTGCCGTCTGCGATATATCGGAACGATACATGACAAACATCCGAGTATGTCAAGCCGACGCCCTCGCCCCGCTACTGGTGGCGGCCGCGGCTGCAGCCAGACGGCCAGACGGCGGCGGAGCGACCGGGGAGCCCGAAACGGACGCGGTCAGCGGGGGCCCAAGGGCATGGAGGTCAGGGCCGGGTTCGGGGTGCGGCGATGACGGTTCGGCAACCGGGCAGCGGCAGCGGCAGCCCGTACCCTTGGCCCCCATGGCGGTCCGTCGGCAACCCGGAACCCTCCGCGGCACGCGGGTGGGCGGCGGCGTGCCGCGCACGCGTCCGGCCTCGAAGCCCGGCGACAACAAGCCGGATGCGCCTACGGTGAGCGAACCCATCGCCGACCCCGCGAAGCCCCGCGAGGTCGTCGACCACTCGCTCTCGCGCAAGGCCGCGATCCTCGACTTCAAGCGCACCGGTGGCATCGGCTCCGACGCCCGCGACGCCCATCCCTATCTCATCCGCGCCGCCAAGTGGCATGGTGAGGTGACTGATCGAGTCTGTCCCTTGTGCGACGCCGTCGACCTGGTCGAGCTCACCTACGTCTACTCCAAGGAGTTGGGTGCCTTCTCCGGTCGCATCCATGCGCGTGACGAAATCGGGGAACTTGCCCAGAATCACGGCGTCTTGCGGGTTTTCGTGGTTGAGGTCTGTCAGGGTTGCCACTGGAACCACGTCGTCACCTCGTACGTCGTGGGTGACGGGATCCCGCGGCGCCCCAAACGTCGCCCGAGTGACTTGGACTGGTGATGGCCCGACGATTCCCCTGGCGCGGGTTGATCACGACGCTGGTGGGGCTTGGCCTGCTCGGCATCATCGTCTTCACCTACTTCGTCATCGTCACGCCGATCCCACGCGCCGCTGACTTCACCCGTGCCGATACGACGATCGTCTACTACTCGGACGGCACCACGGAACTCGGTCGCCTCGGCGACTACAACCGCACCGAGGTGCCGTTGTCGCGCATCCCATTGGTGACGCAGCGCGCCGTGCTCTCCGCGGAGGACTCGACGTTCTACAGCAACAACGGCTTCTCCGTGACCGGCATCCTGCGCGCGTTGTACGACAATCTGAAGACAGGCTTCAACGGTGGCGGTGGCTCGACCATCACCCAGCAGTACGTGAAGAACGCCTACCTCTCCCAGGAGCGCACGGTCAAGCGCAAGATCAAGGAGCTGGTGCTGGCGGTGAAGCTCACGAGTTCGTCGAACAAGAATGAGATCCTCGCCGACTACCTCAACAGTTCCTACCTCGGCCGTGGCACCTACGGTGTGCAGGCGGCCTCCCGGCAGTACTTCGCGAAGGACGTCTCGCAGTTGTCCGTGTCGGAGTCGGCCATGCTGGCGGCACTGCTGAACGCCCCCGAGGGCCTGGCGCCCGAGCGCAACCTGCCCGGCCTGCAGGCGCGCTGGAACTGGGTGCTCGACCAGATGGTGAAGAACGGCTGGTTGAGCGCCGTGGATCGCGCCCGACAACGCTTCCCCCTCGTCGTGCCGCGCAGCAACGCGAACACCCTGTCCGGTCCTGACGGCTACGCCCTGGACATGGTGAGGCGCGCACTCCTGGCCCAGGGCTACAACGACGCCAGCCTCGGCGTCTCCGGCCTGCGCATCATCTCGACCTTCGACGCCAAGGCCCAGTTGGCCGCCGTGCAGGCGGTGCTCAAGGCGGGGCCCAAGACCGGCACCAAGGGCCTGCGCATCGGCCTGGCCGCTGTGCGTCCGGGCACCGGAGCGGTCGTCGCCGTCTACGGCGGCCCTGACTTCGCCACCCAGCCCTTCAACAATGCGACACAGGCGAGCGCGCAGGCGGGTTCCACCTTCAAGCCCTTCGCCCTCGCCGCCGCCACCGAGGCCGGCGTCCCCCTCACCACCATGCTCCCCGGCAGGAGCGGCACCGTGGTCGCCGGCTACACCGTGCACAACTACCAGGGGGAGAGCTTCGGCCCCATCTCGCTGCTGTTCGCCACCGAGAACTCGGTGAACTCGGCGTATGTGACGCTCACCTACCAGATCGGCGTCGACGCGGTCATGAACGCCGCCTCGCGCGCCGGCATCCCGGACAACACACCCGGCATCCAGCGCAACCTCACCTTCGTGCTCGGCACGGCCTCGCCGCATCCGCTCGACGTCGCTGACGCCTACGCCACCTTCGCCGCGCGTGGTGTCCATGCGGCGCCGTATGTCATCAAGCAGATCACCACCGCCAACGGCGGCGTCATCTACCAGGCGTCCGTGCACACGGACACCGCGTTCGACCAGAACGTGGCGGACACGGTGAACTTCGCCCTCCAGAAGGTGGTCACGAATGGCACCGGCTTCGCCGCGCGCGATGCGGGACGGCCCGCTGCCGGCAAGACGGGAACCACCGACAGCAATCTCTCGGCCTGGTTCACCGGCTACACGCCAGACCTCGCCGCATCGGTGATGTTCGCCAAGTCGGACGCCAATGGCAGGCCGATCACCCTGAGCGGCACCGGTGGCCTGTCCACGGTGACCGGCGGCTCGTTCCCCGCCCGAATCTGGACGGCATTCATCAAGGCGGCCCTTGCCGGCAAGCCGAGGACGGCCTTCGTCACCCCACAGGCGCTCATCCCGCCCGACACCTCGACCGCGAGCAGTGCACCGAGTGGAGGCGCGACGGCCGTCGCCTCGCTGTCCCCCTCGGCCAAGAGCAGCGCCAACGACGGCGCCGTCCCCGTCGGCTGATCAACCACAGTTCCCGCCGTTAAATGCGCATTCCAGGGCCGGAACCCCGGTTGAATCAGCAGATTCCGAGGGGAACTTGATCAGCGGGGGAGCACTGCGAAGAAGTCGCGGCTGTTCTGCGTGAAGTAGCGGTCCGCCGGGCGAGCGAACTCGAGCACCTTGTGCGACACCAACTGGCCCTTGGCGTTCGGCGTGTACCAGTAATACGACGGCCAGAGCTTGTTGATGTCGAGCTGCATGGCCCGCACCGCGCCCGCGTCCACCAGGATCCGCGCCAGCGACTTGGCCGAGAGCGTGTCGCCCGTGACGTAGAGGAGGTCACCCTTGGCCGTGATCCCGATGCCGGAACGCCAAACGAAGAAGGTGCCGCCCAGGGTGGCGCCCCAGTTCGACCGGACCGCCGTGTCGATGCTCGGCGAGATCCGTCCGTTGTCCACCAGCAACTTGAGGTTTTGGCGCACCGAGACGACGTCCGGTGTCATCGTCACATCCGTACCCCAGGTGCCGATGTTGCTGTGCCCGTCCTTGTAGATGACGAGGGACGCGGCACCCGCGACCAGCGGATGCGAGCCGCGGCCGTGGTCCCAGTAGCCGCCGTGTGAGTCCTTGAGCTTGAAGCCGGAATTGAAGGCGGCCAGCACGCCTGACGAGGCGGCGGTGCTCAGAACCGGCGGCTGGACCCAGCGCGAGAGATGACCGGGGTCCGTGGTGCCGGGGTGGAGCACGAGCTTGGTGTGCTTGCCCGACATCCAGACGACGGCGCTGAGGTACGACGTGTGCACCTTGTCCGGACGGACGTAGGCGATCTGCAGGACGGCGTTGTGCTTCACGGTCTGCAGGACCTTGAAGTGGCCCTCACCCGCCAGTGCCGGTGTGACCGGGGTGAGCACGGGGGCCTGCAGGCCGATGCGCGTGTTCTGGCCCTTCGCGGCCAGGAGCGCCGTATCGGGTGCGCCACCCGCCTTCGGGGGGTTGAGCGAGTACTGCCAGGCCTCGAGCTGGGTGACGAGGAAGCCCATGCCGTGGTCCCGTCCCCATTCCGCGAGGCGCGCCGAGATGGGGTCGTTACCCGGCGCACGGAGGCTGTCGCCCAGGGACCAGCCCACGGACCCCAACACGATGACGAGCACGAGCGACATGAGGGACGCCACCCGCCGCATGCGCATGGTGCGCGGCCAGAGGCGCAGGCGTCGACGGCGCCTGCCACGGGAGACGTACTCGGTGCTCATCTGTCTGGCCACGGTCGGGGAGCGTACCGGCGCAGTGTTCGGGGCTGGAAAGCGTTCGTGGAGCGCAGGCTCATATCGACAGCTTGTTGAACACGAAACGCGGCAAATGTCGGATTACCAGCATGATGACGCGCCAGACCGGCGGTGCGTAGACGACGGGCGCGCCACGCTCGACACCCTTCACGATCTCGGTCGCCACGCGCTCCGGCGATGCCAGGCGGCCCATGCCGAGCCCTGACGTCATGGGTGTAGCCGTGGGGCCGGGCTTCACCAGCACCACCTTGATCGAGGTGTCGGCCAGGCGGTGCTGAAGCCCGCCCATGTAGGTGGCGACCATGGCCTTGGCGGCGCCGTAGACGTAGTTCGTGCGACGGCCGCGATCACCGGCGACGGAGCCGATGACCACCACGGACGACTTCCAACGCGGATCCATGCGCGCGATGAAGGACTCCACGACGAGCACGGCCGAGTTGCCGTTCACCAGGAGGGACCGCAGGGCCAGGGCGCGGTCCTCCTGACAGGCCTCCTGGCTGGGGAGGGCGCCGTGCGCGACGAGCAGGAGGTCCACCGGCGACTCCGTGAGCTCGGCAGCGAGGGCCTCGACGGCGTTGAGGTCGAGCAGGTCGACGACGTGCGTCGTCGCCGTGGTGCCGGCCGAGCGCACCTCGAGGTCGCGTGCGACCGCGTGGAGGCGGACCGCCTCACGGCCGACCAGGTGCAGCTCAGCCGGTTCGCTGGAGATCCATTGGCGCACAACATGTTGTGCGATGAGCGAGGTGGCTCCGATGACGACGATGCGGCGCATGGGGATCACTTTCCGACGAGTGAGTGGCAAGCGAGCTTGCTCGCATTGCCCGAGCGAGGAGCGGAAGTTGACAACCGGATCACGCTCCGAGGAGCCGTGCGGACATGGCGGAACCGAGTGCCGGATCTCGCCACTTGCTGAATTCCGCGGCCAGCGGGTAGCCGGCTTCGAACATGGAGCGCGGCATGCGTGCGTCCTTCGCGAGGTACAGGCGACCCCCGGCGGCGAGCACGACCTCGTCGAGGCGCTGCATCAATTCGTGGGTCTTGGCCCCGAGGTTGGTGAAGTCGATGGCGAGCGTGGTGCCCGGCCTGGGGAAGCTGAGCATGCCCTCGGACGGTAATGAGCCGAAGCGCTTGAGCACGGCCAGGAAGGAGCCCTGGCCGGAGGCGCGGATGACGTCGAGCATCTCCTTGGTGGCCGCTGCCGCGTGCTCGGGCGGGATGACGCTCTGGTACTGGAAGAAGCCCCGCGGCCCGTAGACGCGGTTCCAGTCGCCGATGGCGTCGAGGGGGAAGAAGAAGGGCTTGTAGTGCTGGACGGTGCGTCCGGACTTGCGCTTGCCCGCCTCGAAGTAGACCGTGTTGAAGGCGCGCAGGGTGACGCCGTTGACGGCGGAGACGGGGAACTTCACGGGCACGGCGAGATGTGGACTGGCCTTGGGTGCGGGGCCGCC
>JAJXSV010000032.1 GCA_021784375.1 Actinomycetes bacterium
GCTCGCCGTCGGCATCGAACACCAGCGAGTTCGCGACCTGACCCACCTCGATGTCGAGTTGCGCCGCAGCAGTGGCCGCGGTGGGGGAGCCCTCGAGGGTCTCGATGATGCGCCCCTGCGCCCCTGCGCCGATGAGCGCCTCCTGCACGCGCTGCCCGTTCGGATGCATGGTCTCGATCTCGCGCACGTTCACTGTTCCTCCGTCGGTCCGGCGCGATTCTAGGAGCCCGCCGAGGGCCCCGGAACAATGTGGCAGGCGCTGGCGTTGTCCCGCTCAGGACCGCGCACTGCGACGGCCCTCGTACGTTCGCCCGACGACGATCGGAGTTGCATGAACGAGCATTGGATGACCTCAGGCCAGGGGCACCCGCGTCGGTGGGCGGTCCTCGGCGTGCTCATCGTGAGCCTGCTCATGGTCATTCTCGACACCAGCGTGCTGAACATCGCGCTGCCCACGATCCAGCGGGACCTGAACGCGTCGCAGAGTGACCTCATCTGGGCCGTCGACGCCTACACGCTCGCCTTCGCCGCGCTGCTGTTCACGTGGGGCGTCCTCGGCGATCGCATCGGGCGCAAGAGGGTCCTGTTCGCAGGCATGGCCGTGTTCGGCGCCACCTCGTTCGCGGCTTCGTTCTCCGCCTCTCCGTCCATCCTCATCGCCTGGCGTGTCGTGATGGGTGTCGCGGGTGCGGCCGTCATGCCCACGACGCTCGCCATCATCACCGTGGTGTTCCCACCGCACGAGCGCGGGCGAGCCATCGGGATGTGGGCAGGCGCTGTCGGCGGTGCGATCGCCCTCGGCCCCGTGCTGGGCGGCACCCTCCTCGAGCACCCGGAGTGGTCGCACTGGCTCACGCACAACAACTGGGGTTCGGTGTTCCTCATCAACATCCCGATTGTCATCATCGGGCTGATCGGCATCTGGCGGGTCGTACCCGAGACGCGCAACCCGCATGCCGGCAGGCTGGATCTCAACGGCCTGCTGGTGTCCGTGGCCGGCCTCGTCTCCCTGGTGTACGGCATCATCCACGCCTCGGAACTGGGCCGCTGGGGCGACCGGACCGTCGTCGGTCCGATCATCGCCGGCATCGTGGTGTTGGCCTTCTTCGTGCGCACCGAGGCGAGGAGCACGCACTCGAGTTTCGACGTCACCCTGTTCCGGAATCGCGGCTACGCCGTGAGCCTCACCGCGGTGACGCTGGCCTTCTTCGCAATGACCGGCATCACGTTCACGCTCCCGTTCTACTTCCAGGTGATCCGCGGATTCTCGACGCTGGCTGCCGGATTCGCCTTCCTCCCCTTCGCGATCGGCCAGCTCATCGCTGCGCCGCGCAGCGCCCGGATGGTGGCCCGCTTCGGCTATCGCCGTGTCATGACCACCGGACTGCTCCTCGTCGCGGTCTCCATCGTCATCATGGGGCGACTGCAGGTGGACACGCCCATCTGGATCCCACTCGTCGCCTTCTTCATCTTCGGTTCCGGCATGGGGAACGTCATCGCGCCGGGATCGACCGTCATGCAGAATGTGCTCCCGCTCGCGCGGGCCGGCGCGGGATCAGCGGTCCAGAACACCGTCCGGCAGGTGGGCGGTGCACTCGGAGTGGCGGTCATCGGCACCGTGCTCGCCACCCAGTACGCGACGGCGCTGGCACCCGCGCTCGACAGGGTCACCCAGATGCCCGACGCGGCGAAGAGCGCAGCGCTGAAGTCGCTCATCGCGACAACGGAGATCGTCGGCAGGGCGACGGCGGCGGGCATGCCGTCGACGACTGCGCAGTCGCTCACCGCGCACGCCTTCGATGCGTTCATCGCTGCCACGCACGACTCGCTGTACCTGTCGCTCGCGGCGATCCTGCTGGCGGCGGCAGCCATCGGGTTCCTGCTGCCCGCGATCCATCCGCCGACCAAGGCGATGGAACAGGGCGCGCCCGCAGCGGATGCGGACTCCACGGAGGCGCGGATCGAGCGCGAGGCAGCGGCATACCGCGCGGAGGCGGCCGAGGAGTACCGCGAGGATGGACGCTGAGGGATCAGGTGCTGCCGAGCCAGTGCCCGCGCAGGGCGACGAGCACCGCCGCTGACACGCCCATCATCACCAGGCTCACCGCGATGGCCGCTGTCGGGTTCGATTCCAGCGCCAGGTAGACGGCGATGGGGAGGGTCTGCGTTCGCCCGGGGAAGTTTCCCGCGAAGGTGATGGTGGCTCCGAACTCGCCGAATGCACGCGCCCAAGCCAGGGCAACCGCCGCCACGACCGAGGGGCCGATCGACGGGAGCGTGACCAGCCGGAGCGCCTGCCAGCGGGTGGCGCCGGCCGATGCGGCGGCGTCGGAGAGGTCGGCATCCGCGTGCCGCAGCGCGGCCTCGAGCGTCAGCACGAGGAAGGGCATGGCCACGAAGGTCTGCGCCATCACCACGGCGACCGCGGTGAAGGGGATCTGCCAGCCGAACCATCGCCACAGCCATTGTCCGACCAGGCCATTGCGACCGAAGGCGAGCAGCAGGGCGACGCCTGCTACCACCGGCGGCAGCACGATGGGCATGGTGGTGAGCATCCGCAGCAGGCGCGTCCACGGTGCCGCTGAATGCGCGAGCACCGCGGCCAAGGGCATGCCGATGGCCAGGCTCACCAACGCCGAGCTGAGGGAGGTCCCCAGCGAGAGCATGATCGTCTGTCGCATGGTCGCATCGCCCAAGGTGCTTCCCAGCGACGCCCAGGGGGCGCGCACGAAGACCGCGAGCAGCGGCAGCGCGAGGAACGCAGTCCCCAGCGAGGCTGCCGCGGCGATGCGCAGCGGGGTGCGCTCATGGCGTAGCGGCATCGCTACAGCACCGTGAAGCCGGCGGCGGCGAGGGCGGCTGCTCCCTTGTCGGACAGCACGAAGTCGATGAACGCCTGCGCCACCTGGGGCTGGGCACTGGCGCGCAACCGGGCGATCGGGTAGGTGGTGAGCGCATTCCGGTCCTTCGGGATCGGCAGCGCCTCGACACGGCTGCGGGCTGCCCTCGCATCCGAGACGTAGACGATCCCGGCGTCCACCTCACCCAATTCGACCTTGGTGAGCACGGACTTCACGTCCGGTTCATAGGTCACCGGAGTCACCTGCACGCCGGCGGCCGCGAAGACGGCGGCCGCGGTGACGCCACAGGGCACCTGCGCCTGGCAGATGGCGACCTTCACCGCGGGATCGGCGAGGTCCGCCACACCGCGCACGTGCGCCGGGTTCCCCGGTGGCGTCACGACGATCATGCGGTTCCTGGCGAAGGGGACGGCGGTGCGTGCCGCTCCCGCATCGATGACCTGCTGCATGTTCGCGTTGCTCGCGGACGCGAACACATCGGCCGGTGCCCCGTTGTCGATCTGCTGTGCGAGCGCCGGGCTGCCGGCGAACGAGAAGGCCACGTGGGTCCGGGGGTTCACCGTGTGGAAGGCCGCGGCGAGGGCGGTGAAGGCCTCCGTGAGGGAGGCTGCCGCAAACACCGTGATGCTGCCGGACAGGCGGGAAGGAGCGACGCGGGGCGCCGTGACGGACCACCATTGCAGCCGCTTGCCTCGTCGCTCGCAGCGGTAATGCGTGTGCCCGCGCAGCACTCGCGCGCCCTGGCTGGCACAGGCCGAACCGGGCTTGATGGCAGCGGCGTGTGCGTCGACCGGCGTGGACAGCAACAGGAGGAGGGCGGCGCCCAGCGCCCAGCGACGACGCGTGCTCATCGTGCAGCCGGGATCTCGACCGCCACGTTCGTGGACTTGACCGCGGCAACTGCGAGCATCCCCGGCACCAGGCCCAACTCGTCGGCGGCCTCGCGGCTGAGCAGGGACACCAGGCGATGGGGTCCGGACTGGATCTCCACCTGGGCCATGACCTTGTCCTTGACCACGCGTGTCACCAGGCCGGTGAAGCGGTTCCGGACGGAATGCGCGACCACCGCATCGGTGCCCCCGGAGGGATGCGCATCCGCCAGCTCCCGGGCGAAGGCGGCGAGGGCGCGGCCCTCGATCGCCTGCCTCCCGGCATCATCCAGCACGGCAGGCAGGCGGCCGGCGTCCACCCAGCGGCGCACCGTGTCGTCGCTGACGCCGAGGAGTTCGGCGGCATGGCTCAGGCGGTAGGTCATCATGGCGGCATACTGCCGCAAGTGCGGGGCGCACCGCAGCATATGTCCGCGAATGCGGAGACTTCTGCCGTGGAAGGCGGTGTTAGCCTCGTCCCGTGATGCAGGTGCTTGCCTTGGCCATGACGGCGTTCGCGCTCGCGCTGGCCGCGTCGGCGATCCGCAATCGTCGGAACATCCGCAGTTGCTGCGCGCGGGATGCCTCGTGCGACCTGCGCATGCGCGATGCCTGAGGCCCTGTCACCGCGCCTGTGAATGGCGCGCTGCCTGCCTTACGCTGAGCCGCAGTCACCGCGCGAGGGGGTGCACCGTGAACACGCCGTTGACGCGTGCCGAGCGCCTGACCTTCCGTCGTGAGCTTGCGAAGGCAGAGGCCCCACATGTGCTCGCCTGGGCTGCCGGCACCTTCGCCTCGTTCACCGTGCTCTACCTGCTCGTGGCCGGCATGTCGGTCTCCGTCCTGCTCCTGCATGCGTTGGAGGCGGCGATCCTGCTTGCGGGCTCCGTGCTGTCACGCCTGTCGTCGGTACCGCCTCGGTCTGTGCCATGGATCCTGCTCGTGTGCGCCGAGTTGGTCGTGCTCGGTTTCTGCTACGAGAACTGGCGCGAGCCCTCCGCCATCGGCATGACCTTCCTCATCATCATCCTGGTGGCCTTCGGATCCTTCCTCCTCGATCAGGTGCTCATGCTCGCCGGCTCGTTGCCCATGCTCATCGCCACCGCGGTGGTCGCGCACAGTTCCGATCCGCGGCAGTGGATCAAGTGGTCCGTCGCCGCCTTCGCCGCCCTGGTCATCGGCGGTGTGCTGCTGCGTACGCGGTTGCGCACGCTGGACGCGCTCGGCCAGGTGGTCGCGGTGAACAGTCGGCTGGCGGTGCACGATGTGCAGACGGGGCTGTTCAACCGGCGGGGTATCGACGAGCGCCTTCCCGCCCTCATCGCGCGCGCCGTGCGCGACGGTGGCGGGGTGTTCGCGAGCCTCATCGACATCGATGGCCTGAAGCAGGTGAACGATCGCTTCGGGCATGCCGCGGGTGACGAGGTCATCGCGGCCGTCGCGTCGGTCCTGCGGCAGGTCGTGCGCCAAGGCGACCTCATCGGCCGATGGGGCGGTGACGAGTTCATCGTCGTGGGGGTCGGCGACCCCACCGACCCGGACGAATTCGCCCGACGGGTGCGCGCCCTCGTCGACATCGACGGCGAGCGCTGGGACGGCATGGTGAGCGTCGGCGCGGCCGTCACCAGCGGTGCGAGGTTCGACTTCGACGGTGTGCTCCACCGCGCTGATGCGGACATGTACGAGCGTCGACGCACCCGCCGGGCGATGGCCAACTGAGGGCTGCGCCGACCCTCCGCCGCCTGGGTTGACACCGGGGAGGGGCTGGGGTTCACTTGGCGTCGTTCGAACACATGTTCGAACGACGGCGGCAGGCCCACATCCGGGCCGCACCTCCCGACAGCCCCCTCGGACCTTCCCTGGGTGAGGTGTCGCCGTCTCCGACGCGGTGGGCGGTGACCTTGCATGACGAAACGTCCTCCGGGCGAGGTCACCGTCACCGCGGTTGACGGAGTCCCGACGCGCCTGCGCTGGCGCGATCGCTCCTACCTTGTGGAGCAGGTGCTCGCGCACTGGGTCGAGTCCGGCGCCTGGTGGCAGTTGGTGGCGCGCCGTGTCGGTACCGCCACTGCCGGTCACATCCCGCTGTCATGCACGGTGTGGCGCGTCGAGGCGCGCGGAACCCGGGGCAGCATCGTCGTCGACCTCGCGCACGATGCCGAGGCGGACCACTGGTCGCTCGTCCGCCTCGCTGACTGAGGCGCCATGTCGTTCACCCATCTCCATGTGGCGTCCGGCTTCTCCCTCCGGCACGGGGCGGACACGCCGCAAGCCATCGTCGAAGCCGCTGCCGCACTCGGACAGCCCGCGGTCGCACTCACCGACCGCGACTCCATGGCCGGGGCCGTGCGCTTCGTCGCCGCCTGCCGTGACGCCGGCATCGGCGCCGTCGTCGGCGTCGACCTGCCGCTGGCCACCCGCTCCTCCGAGTTGTCGCTGCCCCCGTTCTCCCCGCCGGCACCCACGATCACGCCCGTGCGTGGTGGGGTCGTGCGCGACCACGGGCTGCGGCGCGTGGTGGTGCTGGCGCGAGGTCGTGGGGGATGGGCCGCACTGTGCCGTCTCACGTCCGCCCTGCATGAGCTGGGCGAGGAGAGGGGCTTGCCCGTCACCGTGTTCGCGCGCATCAACGCGCTCCTGCGCGATGGTGGCATCACCGTGCTGCTGGGCCCGCAGTCGGATGTCGGTGCGGCCCTGGCCGCACGTCGCCCGGATGTGGCGCGGGCCCTGCTCGCGCAGTGGCAGGCCGCGGGCTGCGAGGTCGTGATCGAACTGGTGTCACACCGCAGCCGAGATCCGCGGATCGCTGCCACCGACATCAACGGCGCACCCCAGCGCGGCCAGGCCCACTCGACAGCCCTGGCCGCGCGCATGTGGCAGTTCGCCGCTGATGAGCGCGTGCCTGCGGTGCTCACGAACGCGGTGCGTCACGTCGAGCAGGGGGGAGCGCGCACGGTCGATGTGCTGGACGCGGTCCGTCGCCTGGTACCGCTCGATGCCCGGCACCTCGATCGCTCGAATGCCGAGGGCTACCTCAAGTCCACGGAGGAGATGTGGCAGATCGCCGAGGAGATCGCCGACGCGGCCGGCGGGGACGCACACGGCTTCGCGAGCCACAGTGCGGCCCGTCACCTCCTCGACACCAGCGAGGCGCTCGCCGCACGCTGCGTGCTCGATCCGGTGGCGCACGCGGGACTCGGCGAGATCCACCTGCCCGAGCTCGATGTCATCATGGGACGGGTCTCGGCGGAGGCGTTGGACACCGCGTGGGACCGTCCGCTGGAGCTGCACCGCGCCTCGGCCGAGCTGGCCGTGGAGGCGGCGGCTGCCGATGCCGTGCTGCGGGCACGGTGCGAGGAAGCCCTGCTGCGCAAGGGCCCCCCAGCCGACGGGCCGCGCATGCGGGCACGCCTCGAGGACGAACTGGCCACCATCGCCAAGCTCGGCTTCGCCACCTACTTCCTCACCGTCGGTGTCGTCGTGCGCGACATCCGCACCGCTGGCATCCGGGTGGCTGCGCGCGGCTCCGGTGCGGGCTCGTTCGTGAACCACCTGCTCGGCATCGCGTTGATCAACCCGCTCGAGCACGACCTCATCATGGAGCGATTCCTCACACCGCTGCGGCGTGCGCTCCCGGACATCGACATCGACGTCGAGTCGGCCCGCAGGCTCGAGGCCTACGACCTCATCTTCGCCCGTTTCGGATCGGCACGGGTTGCCAGCGTCTCCATGATGGAGACCTATCGGGTGCGCCATGCCATCCGTGACGTCGGAGCCGCGCTGGGCCTGCCCCACGATGAGATCGACGTGTTCGCCAAGGCCTTCCCGCACATCCGCGCCAGCAGTGCGCGTGACGCCCTGCGCGAGCTCCCGGAGCTGCGCCGCACCGGCATCGGCAGGATGGCGGCTGCCGGCACGCTCGACGAGCTGCTCACGCTCATCGAGGGCATCGATCGCCTGCCGCGGAACATCGCCCTGCACCCGTGCGGCGTGCTCCTCTCCGACGCCACCCTGCGCGACCGCACACCCATCCAGGCGAGCGCCGGTGACTACCCGATGAGCCAGTTCGACAAGGACGATGTCGAGACCATGGGCCTGCTCAAGCTCGACGTCCTCGGCATCCGCATGCAGTCGGCGATGGCGCACGCCGTCGACGAGATCGCGCGCACCACCGGAGAGGTCGTGGAACTCGATGGGATCCCCTTCGACGATCCCGCCACCTACGAGCTCATCCGCAGCACGCGCACCCTCGGTTGCTTCCAGATCGAGTCCCCGGGCCAGCGCGAACTCGTCGGCAAGTTCGCGCCCGAGAACTTCCACGACATCATCGTCGACATCTCGCTGTTCCGTCCCGGTCCCGTGAAGTCCGACATGATCGTGCCCTTCCTGCGCGCCCGTCAGGGCTGGTCGATGCCGGTGTACCTGCACCCCGATCTGCGCCCCGCGTTGCAGGAGACCTGTGGTGTCGTGGTGTTCCACGAGCAGATCATCCGCATGATCGCGGTGTTCACCGGGGTCTCGCTCGCGGAGGCCGACGAGATCCGCCGCTCCCTGGGGGCCTTCGACAAGCAGCCGAGGGTGCGCGCCTGGTTCTACCCTGCCGCGCTCAGGCGCGGATACGAACTGGAGATCGTCGAAGCCGTGTGGGAGGTGCTGCGATCCTTCGCCTCCTTCGGCTTCTGCAAGGCGCATGCCGCGGCCTTCGCCGTCCCCACTTACCAGTCGGCCTGGCTCAAGGCGCACCATGCGGCAGCCTTCTACGCCGGCGTCCTCACCCATGATCCGGGCATGTACCCCAAGCGCTTGATCCTCGACGACGCCCGCAACTTCGGCATCCCCATCCTGGGCCTCGACATCAATCGCAGCCGGGCCGAGTTCATCGTCGACCGCAGCGATGACGGCGGGATCGGCGTCCGCATCGCGCTGTCGCAGGTGAAGGGCATCGACGAGGCGAGTGTCGAGGCCATCGTGCAGGGGCAGCCCTTCCGCAGCCTCTCCGACTTCTGGCAGCGCACGCGCACGCCGCGTCCTGTCGTCGAGAACCTCGTGCTGGCGGGTGGGTTCGATGCGGTGCACGGTGTGCCGTCGCATCCGCGCCGCAACGGCGTGAACCGGAGGGACCTCCTGCTGCATGTGGCCGACCTCGACCGCTGGCAGGACCGACGGGTGGCCGTCGACCAGCTCGCGCTCGACTGCGGTCCGGCCGACGTGCCGTTGCGCGCCGGCCTGCCCGACATGGACTCATCCGAACGCGTGCGGGCCGAGCTCGACGTGCTCGGGCTCGACGTGTCCCGGCACGTCGTCGACTTCTATGCGCCGTTGCTCGATGCCATCGGCATCACGCGGTCCCGCGACATGCTGAGGACGCGCTCGCGGCAGGAGGTGCTCATCGCGGGGGTGAAGGTGGCAACGCAGACGCCACCGATCCGCAGCGGACGACGGGTCGTGTTCCTCACCCTCGATGACGCCACGGGTCCGGTCGATGCCGCCTTCTTCGAGGATGCGCAGGGCCCCTACGCGTCGACCCTGTTCCATTCCTGGCTGCTCCTCGTACGCGGCACCGTGCGGCGAGCCGGACCGAAGGGCGTCTCCATCACCGCCAACGGATGCTGGGACCTGACGGAGGTGCGGCGACGGTGGTTGGCCGGTGGCACCGAGGCGGTGCGGGAGTTCATGGATGAGGTGCCGTGGTTCGAGGACGACGACACCATGGTGGAGGGCGCCGCCGCCTCACGCTCATCACGGCCGGTGATGGTGCGGACCGGTGGCATGTCGCAGCGCGGTTCGCAGCGGGTGCTCGTGCACCCCAGTGGTTTCCGGCAGTCGCCGTGGGCGGACCTCAAGCCGGCCGGTGAGGACGTGGGCAGCGGGGCCCCCGGCAAGCTCTGGCACTCCAGCCCCGGGAGCTCGGGTTGGTGAGTCGGCGTCGCCATGGCGCACACGACGGTCACGGCGCCGCAGTGCCGCAGGCGCGAGGATGGGCCCGTGAGTAAGGGGCCGCGCAGCGATGCGGTGTACCTCGGTGACGACGACACCGGGTGCACCATCCTGCACATCGACATGGACGCCTTCTATGCGAGCGTCGAGCTCATCGAGCGGCCGGAGCTCAAGGGCAAGCCGGTGATCATCGGTGGCACCCAGGGGCGGGGTGTGGTGCTGTCCGCCACCTATGAGGCCCGCGCATTCGGCGTGCACGCGGCCATGCCGGTGGGACGGGCGCAGCGCCTGTGCCCGCAGGCGGTGTTCATCAGCCCCTCGCACCACCGCTACGACGAGGTCTCGCAGGGCGTCATGGCGATCTTCCGCGACATCACGCCCTACGTCGAGCCGCTGTCGCTCGACGAGGCCTTCCTCGACGTCGCCGGCGCCGTGCGTCGGATGGGTCGACCGCGTGAGATCGCCGCCCTGATCCGGGCCCGGGTGGAGGCCGAGCAGCGCATCACCTGCTCGGTGGGCGTGGCGCCCAACAAGTTCGTGGCCAAGGTGGCGTCGACCACCTGCAAGCCCGACGGGCTCATGGTGGTACCGGCCGATCGCGTCGTCGAGTTCCTGCACCCCATGCCGGTGGGCGCGCTGTGGGGTGTCGGTCCCAAGACCGAGGAGCAGCTGCACCGACTGGGCCTGCGCACGGTCGGCGACCTCGCACACACACCGCTGGACACCCTGGTGCGCGCACTCGGCACGGCCACCGGCAGGCACCTGGCGGAACTGGCCTGGGGACGTGACGAGCGCCGCGTCGACATGGAGGAGTCGGAGCGCAGCATCGGCAATGAGGAGACCTTCTTCCGTGACATCGATGATGCGGAGGAGATCAAGCGCGAACTGCTGAAACTCAGTGAGCAGGTCACCCGGCGCCTGCGGGGGCAGTCCCTGGCGGCGCGCACGCTGACCCTGAAGGTGCGCTTCGCCGACTTCACCACCATCACCCGCTCCAAGACCCTGCCCGCACCCACCGACACCTCGCGCGAGGTCTACGAGGTCATCGCCGGGCTCTTCGACGCGCTGGGTCTGCAGCGGGCCCGGATCCGGTTGGTCGGCGTGCGGGCGGAGGGCCTGCGCCCGGCCACCGAGCGTGCCGATCAGCTGGCCTTCGACACCCCGGAGCACGGGTGGCGGGATGCCGATCAGGCGAAGGATCGGGCCACCGCCCGCTTCGGCAAGGACGCGGTGAAACCGGCTCGCCTGATCCGACGCGACGACGAGCGGCGGGGCTGATCGCGGGCGGGTTTTCGCGTTCCTTTCGAGTTTCTTGGAAGTGTTACCTGACGATGACAAAGCCGCTTTCGGAATTCCCGACAGTGCGCTTATCGTTGATGCCGTAGGAGGTGCCAGATGCCACTGTCAGAACACGAGCAGAAGATGCTCGAACAAATGGAGCGCGCCCTCTACGAGGAGGATCCGCGCTTCGCGGCTGCCATTCGTGACACTCCCGCGCCCGCCAGTCGTGCGCGCCGCGGTGCCGGGCTCGGGGTTCTCGTTGCCGCGCTCGGTGTTGTCGCGATGGTGAGCGGCTTGGTGATGAACCTGCCGATCATCAGCATCCTCGGCTTCATCGCGGTGGTGGGCGGTACGTACATCGCCGTTCGCGGTGTCGCCACCGAGGGTCGTGCCGCCAAGGGCCCACGCGCTGCCAAGCCGAGCGGGTTCCTGAAGAGTGCCGAGGACCGCTTCCGCGACCGCCGCGACGGCAATCACGCCTGAGTAGGTCGCATCCCGGTGACGTCAGCCGGGAACGACAAAGCGCCGGACCCCGAGGAGTCCGGCGCTGCTTGCTGTCTGGGGCGCGCTGTGCCTAGAGCGACGCGGCGTGCTTGGCCAGCGCTGACTTGCGGTTCGCGGCCTGGTTGGTGTGGATGACGCCCTTGCTCACGGCCTTGTCGAGCAGCCGAGCGGCCTTCGCCGAGGCGGCCTGGGCGGTGGCGGCGTCGCCAGCTGCGATGGCCTCGCGGGCCTGACGCACGGCGGTCTTCAGCGCCGACTTGACCGACTTGTTGCGCAGGCGCGCAGCCTCGTTGGTGCGATTGCGCTTGATCTGGGACTTGATGTTTGCCACGTGATTCTCCTTCGGGTGCCTTGCACCCGTACCGGGCGAATGACGCGCAGAGAATACCCCGAAGGGTCGGGAGCGGCCTAATCCGTGGATCGGCGCAGTGCCCGGTGCGGCAGTTCCCCACCCGCGCGTGCGGGCGGGCTGGGCGCCGGATATGGGACGATAGACGTTCGCACGCACCAGCCGGCCGTTCGCGGCCGACCGACGACGAGGACTTCAGTGGCCAAGCCGACCCCGGGAAGCACCAGCCCCGAGCTCATCCGGAACTTCTGCATCATCGCGCACATCGACCACGGCAAGAGCACCCTGGCCGACCGCATGCTGCAGCTCACCGGCGTGGTCGACCCCCGCCAGATGCGCGCCCAGTACCTGGACCGCATGGACATCGAGCGCGAGCGCGGCATCACCATCAAGAGCCAGGCGGTCCGGCTGCCGTACCGGGCCGGTGACGGTGTCGACTACGTGCTCAACCTCATCGACACCCCCGGCCACGTTGACTTCACCTACGAGGTGTCGCGATCCCTCGCCGCCTGCGAGGGGGCGGTGCTGCTCGTCGACGCCGCCCAGGGCATCGAGGCCCAGACGCTCGCCAACCTCTACCTGGCCCTGGAGAACAACCTCACCATCATCCCGGTGCTGAACAAGATCGACCTGCCCGCCGCGCAGCCGGACAAGTACGCGGCGGAGATCGCGAAGATCATCGGATGCGACCCGGAGACCGTGCTGCGCGTCTCCGCCAAGACGGGCGAGGGGGTCGAGGAGCTGCTGAACGAGGTCGTGAGGGTCGTGCCCCACCCCGTGGGCGATCCCGGCGCACCCGCCCGCGCGCTCATCTTCGACTCCATCTACGACACCTACCGCGGCGTGGTCACCTACGTGCGCGTCATCGATGGCCAGATCCACACCCGCGAGCGCATCGCCATGATGTCCACCGGCGCCATCCACGACCTCCTGGAAGTGGGCGTCATCTCGCCCGAGCCGGTGGTCTCCAAGGAGGGCATCGGCGTCGGCGAGGTCGGCTACATCATCACCGGGGTGAAGGACGTGCGACAGTCACGCGTCGGCGACACCATCACCTCGGCCGTCAAGGGCGCCACCGAGGCGCTCGGCGGTTACCGTGACCCGAAGCCCATGGTGTTCTCGGGCCTGTATCCCATCGACGGCTCGGACTACCCGGAACTCCGGGATGCCCTGGACAAGTTGAAGCTCAATGACGCCGCCCTCGTCTACGAGCCGGAGACCTCGGTGGCGTTGGGCTTCGGATTCCGCATCGGCTTCCTCGGCCTGCTCCACCTGGAGATCGTCCGTGAGCGCCTGGAGCGCGAGTTCAACCTGGACCTCATCTCCACCATGCCGAACGTGATCTACCGCGTGGTGATGGACGATGGCAGCGAGTCGATCGTCACCAACCCCTCGGAGTTCCCCTCGGGCAAGATCCGCGAGGTGCACGAGCCCGTTGTGCGCGCCACCGTGCTCACGCCCACGGAGTTCACGGGCACGGTCATGGAGCTCTGCCAGTCCAAGCGCGGGCAGATGAACGGCATGGACTACCTGTCCGAGGACCGCGTCGAGTTGCGGTACACGATGCCGCTGGCGGAGATCGTCTTCGACTTCTTCGACCAGTTGAAGTCCCGGACACGCGGCTATGCCTCGCTCGACTACGAGACCACGGGGACGCAGGTCGCCGACCTGGTGAAGGTCGACATCCTGCTCCACGGTGACCCGGTCGACGCCTTCAGTTCGATCGTGCACCGCGACCGGGCCTTCAACTACGGCGTGAACATGGCCGCCAAGTTGAAGGAGCTCATCCCACGCCAGCAGTTCGAGGTGCCCATCCAGGCCGCGATCGGGGCCCGTGTGATTGCCCGCGAGAACATCCGCGCCATGCGCAAGGACGTGCTCGCCAAGTGCTACGGCGGTGACATCAGCCGCAAGCGCAAACTGCTCGAGAAGCAGAAGGAGGGCAAGAAGCGCATGAAGATGGTGGGACGCGTGGAAGTGCCGCAGGAGGCGTTCATCGCTGCCCTCACCACCGGCGACGCGGAAGCCGCCAAGACGGCGGCCAAGAAGTTGAAGGACGCGCAGTAGGGTCAGTCGATGGGCATGCGTTCATCGGTTGCCGATCTCGTTCCGCGGAACGATGTCGAGCGCATCATGGCCGCGAGCTGGTTCGTGAACACGATGGGCAACGGCCTGTTCAGCGTCACATCTGCCCTGTTCTTCACCCGCATCGTCGGCATCGCGCCCATCAGGCTCGGGTTCGCGTTCTCCGTGGCGGCGATCGTCGGCCTGGCCACCACGCTGCCGATGGGGCAGCTCACCGATCGCGTGAGCCCGAAGCGTGTGAACATCTGGTTGTCGGTCGCATCCTCGTTCGGCATGTTCCTGTACGCCCTGTCCACGACCTACCTCTGGTTCTTCTGCGTGGCCATGCTCCTCGCTGTGACCGATCAGGGCGGCCGAGCAGCGCGCAATGTCCTGATGGCGCGAGTCGGCGGTCCGGATGGGCGCATCCGCATCCGGGCCTACATCCGCGCCATCACCAATCTCGGGATCGGGATCGGGTCGCTGATCGGCGGGCTGGCACTGGCCGTTGACAACGCCGGCTTCTACCGGGCGCTGATCATGGCCAACGCGGCCTCGACGCTCATCGCCGCGATCCTCATGCGCGGCCTGCCGGACATCGCACCGGTCCGGGCTGCGGTCCGGCCGCGGCGGACTGAGGCGTTGCGCGATCACACCTACGTCGTGCTCGCGCTCCTGAACATGGTGGCCTCGATGCACTACATGCTGCTGGAACTCATCGTCCCGCTCTGGATCGTGAACCACACGAGTGCCCCCCGCTGGGTCGCCGCAGGC
>JAJXSV010000033.1 GCA_021784375.1 Actinomycetes bacterium
GTGAGCAACTTCGCGGTCACCACCAGGAATGCCAGCGGGTCCTCGGGGTCGGTGAACCGTGCCTTCAGGTGTGCTTCCTGGGCGCGATCGAGGGCGTACTCCGCCCAGGACAGCGGCTCATCCTTGGAGGTGGCAACGGTCATGACCACCGCCGTCTCATGCCGGAGGCCGCGCTCGGCGATGAGCCGCGTGAGTTCGGTGTTGTAGGCGACGACGAGTTCCCGGTCGAAGGCCACCACTTGCGCCTTCATGCCGTTGGGGGCGATCTTCGCCTGGTAGTGGTCGAGGATGTCCGCGCACACGCGGCGAATGCGTTCGGGGTTCAGCAGCAGCGTCTTCACATGGGCGGCCTTGCCGGCCAAGAATTCGCGTTCCTCGTCGGTGAGGTTCTCCTCGATGGCCATCGACTCGAACGCCTCATCCAAGGCGCTTCGGTCGAGGTGGAAGTCCACCAGTCGCGTCTCCACATGCACCGGCACACTCGCCCCGTCGGCGATGGAGCGTTCCATCGAGTAGGTGTTGAGGACATGGCCAGGATCGTTGGGGTCGCCGAACAGTTTGAACGTGTTGCGTTCTTTATCACTGATCGGGGTGCCGGTCAGGCCGAAGAAGCGGGCATTCGGGAGCGCAGTGCGCATGGCGTCGCCCAGGTTGCCTTCCTGCGTGCGGTGGGCTTCGTCGACGAACACGATGATGTTGTCGCGGGTGTTCAGTTCGCCGGCACCGTCGAAGCGGAAGATGGTGGTGAGCACGATGCCCCGCTGATCGTCCCGCAGCGTCTTGCGGAGGTCTTCCTTGCCGGTGGCCACCGAGACGCGGGGTAGGCCGGCGGTCTTGAACTGCCGTTCGATCTGCTCAATGAGATCGAGCCGATCCAGCACCACGAGGATGGTGGGGCCACCGACGCGCTCATCGTTGAGCAGCATCAACGCGGCGAAGGCCATGAGCAGGGACTTGCCGGTGCCCTGGTAGTGCCAGATCAGGCCACGCCGTCCACCGGCCAGGACTCGGGCCACGATGGCTTCGGCGGCCTCCACCTGCGGGTAGCGGGGAATCAACTTCCGTGCCCCGCCACCGGGTACCTGCTCAAACAGGGTGAAGTTCTGCAAAACGCTCAACACGCGTGCCGGCGTAAGCAAGAGATCCACCGAGCGCTGGACTCGCTCGAACCCCGACAGGTCGAATGGGTCTGCCGTCGATCCCCACATCAGCCACGATTCGGCCTGCTGCCCGACTGCGCCGTAGTGCAGCTCCCGGCCATCGGTCGCCACACAAAGCACATTCGGGGCGAAGAACGTGGGTCGCTCCGGCACATAGACATTCGCAATGTCCCGCGCCGCGTTCAACCACGACACATTCGCCTTCACCGGCGACTTCGTCTCAATCACTACCAGCGGGACGCCATTCACCCACAACACGATGTCGAAACGTCGGGAGTTGCCCGGCGTCCCGAAGGTCACCTCGTCGGACACCACGAACGAGTTCGCGGACAGGTTCTCGAAATCGATGAACTGAATCGGCGTGTGATCGGTATCCCCCAGGAATTTCACCGTCGACTGCCCACGCAGCAACGTCGTCATCCGCTCATTCGCCGGCAACAACCCATCAGTCATCGCCGACAACACCGTCGAACGGATCAACGGCAAAACCTCGTCAACCTTGCTGGTGTCGTTCCAAATCGCTGGATTCAACGTGACCAGGTGATCGCGCACCTCCCACCCCACCAGCACATCCGTGTGCTCACGGGCCAACGTATTCCCCGGCGCATGCGACCAACCAATATCGACTAGGCGCTCCACCAACCACGTCTGCACCGTCGACGTCTCAGAGAACGACATGGTTATGCCACCTCACGCGCGATCGCGTCGTCGGACTCGGGCAGCGCTATGGAGCCATCGAGTAGACCCGTCACCAACTGGCCACGCAGGACTCGCAAGGTCACGACCTCGGCGGATAAGGCGCGCACGAGCGCGCGGGCTGCCTCCAATAGCGCTGACGCCTCGGCACGTTCGGCTGGAGTCTCTCCCATGCGAATCTTCGTCTGGAACAACTCCTTCCGGTTGACTTTGGGCATCTTGGTGCGCCCCGACATCGAGGTAACCACCTTGGAGAACTCATCAGATAGCAGGCACTCACGAAGAAGCGCGCTGGGGACCTCCGGGACCGGTGTGAGCGGATACGCGTCAGCACTGCAAAGGCCTTCAAAGCCGGGCCATACAACCTTTCGGAGATTGGGACGGATCTTTGAATAGACGACGTCGTTCGGCCCGAACAGGTACTTCCCACTAATTGGCGGCGCGATCTCGTCGCTCTCGGCAAGCAATTCGCCGCTCGCCTTCCCCATGCGGTCAATGCCGAAGTATGGGAGCGCCGAATACTCGGACGCCCGGGGATCGACCAACGATGCTGAGATGTGGCAGACCTCCGCTAGAGGAGCCAAGGGCCAGCCAGCGAGCAGAGTCTCTCGCAATGTGCGCAAGAGCGAGCGAGCGCTTGCGAGTTCGCTATCAAGGCTCCCGAGAACGGAGTCGAGCCCGCCCACAGCAGCGACGATGCGCCTCTGCACATCAAGCGGCGGCAGGATGATCGGAATGGTGGCAACCTTCGCCTTGCTTATCTCGGGGAAAGTGCTGCCGCCTGCGCGTGATGTGAACTCATCTCGGTTGCTCTGGATCCAGAGCCGGAGGAATTCGGGCAGGATGCCCGCACTTGGGATCAATGATTGAAACCCTTGGTTTGTACTCAGTTCGCAACCTGCGATCGCCGTAAAGCCCACGGATGCGCGGCTCGTGAGAAGCACTGCCCCGGCAGGCAGCAACTTGGCCGAGGAACCGCGAAGTCCTTCGAGTGTGATCTTGCGTTCGGAGGAACTGATTACTCCGCCGTCCTGCCGAACAACCTCGGTGGGCGTAAGCCAGACAACGTCCCCACCCCAGTAGGTCGGTTCTTTCGTCGATGGAGTACCACCGCCGACGATCTCGGCTATCGCACCGATTGTCGTGTTCTTCCAACTGTCAGGCATCGCTACCTCGTAGATCAGCGATGCCGGCTGCGGCGAAGCGCTTGAAGAGTGCTTCTTCGGCTGCGATGCGTGCAGCTCGCGCCTCGATGTACCCGGCAATCGCCGCGTCGAGGTCGAGTTCCTCGGCTGCACTCTGCTTGATGTAGCGGCCGATGTTGAGGTCGAAGCCGTTTGTTTGGATCTCGGTTCGGGAAACGAGGCGCACGTGTGCGCCGCCGTCCCCGTCCGGATCGTCCCCGGAGTCATATGCGTTGATGAGCGCTTGGACGTCGTCGTCGCTCATCTGGTTCTGGTTCTTGGCTTTGACGAATCTTGCCGAGCCGTCGATGAATAGGACGTGCCCACGCCGCTTCTCTGGTTTGGTGGCGCGGAAGATGAGGAGGCAGGCGGGGATGGAGGTGGAGTAGAAGAGGTTTCCGGGAAGGCCGATGACCGCATCCAGGGTGTCGCTCTTGATGAGTGCCTCGCGGATCTTCGCTTCGGCGCCGCCCCGGAAGAGGACGCCGTGAGGCATGACCACGCCAACTCGACCGGTGCCCGGCTTCATGGAGTGGACCATGTGTTGGATCCAGGCGAAGTCGCCATTCTTCGCTGGTGGCACACCGGTGGTGGCGCGGGGGTCGGCGGCCCAGGTGTCTGCTCCCCAGTTGGTCAGGGAGAACGGTGGGTTGGCGACGACGACGTCGAACTTCGTAATGTGCCCGTCGGCGTCGCGCAGGCCCGGTGAGCGCAGGGTGTCACCGCGCACAATCCTGAAGTCCTCAATGTCGTGGAGGAACAGGTTCATGCGGGCGATCGCACTGGTGGTGAGGTTCACTTCCTGCCCATACAGGCGCAAGGTCCGGGTATCTCGTCCGTGGTCGCGAACGGTGTTTATGGTTTCCACCAGCATGCCGCCCGACCCGCACGCCGGGTCATAGACCGCCTCCCCAGGCTGGGGTTGCAGGATGCGGATAAGCAGGCGCACGACCTGGCGGGGGGTGAAGAACTCGCCGGCCTTCTTGCCCGACTCGTCGGCGAAGTTCTTCAACAGATACTCGTAGCCCTGCCCGAGCAGGTCGTGACTCACTTCGTCGGGGTTGAGCGTGGTGCCGTTGAAGGCGTTGATGAGGTTCACCAGCGCCGTCTCGGGCAGCCGTTCCTTGTTCGCCCAGGCGGCGTCCCCGAAGATGCCGGCAAGACTTTCCGGATTCGCTTGTTCGATGCTGCCCAGGGCCTTGTTGATCTGGGCGCCGAGGTTCGCCGTCTTGAGGGTGACGTCCCGCCAGTGGCTGCCGGCGGGCAGGTTGAAGCGGTGGTAGTCGGCCTCCACCGTGGGATCAACGACATCGCCGTAATCGGCGACAGCCTTGGCGTGCTCCCAATCCCAGGTATCGGAGATCCACTTCCAAAACAGCATAGGGAACACGTAGGTCTTGAAATCGGCCGGGTCGACCGGACCGCGCAGCGCGTTCGCTGCCGCCCACAGGCGTTTCTCCAGGTCGTCCAACCGGACTGTCACTGCTCCCCCATCATCGTGGCCGCCGCATGGCCGCTCCCGAGCGTAACTGCGCAGGCTGACATCACCGGGAACATCGGCGTGTGGCGCGGGTCGCCCGGCGCTCCCCGCGCCGAGCTGCACCCGCGTCTTGGATATGCCGCACCTGCGGCGGTTCGAGTGGTCCGCAGTGCGCGGACCGCAGGTGATCTGCGGCCGGTGCAAGCAGCGTTGCGGCATAGGCGGAGTTGGGGTGGACCAGTAGGCATTCGTTGCCGGCCAACAGTTGCCGGACGCTGTCTGCTCGCACCAGGGATGTCATGCCGTTCCCCGCAATTCCTGCTCGACTCCACGCCGGCGCGCCTTGGCGCTGCTGGAGAGCACGAGGAACGGCCGCTCCCGCAGCGTGTTCAGGAAGGCATCGTCTGAGGACTGCCAGGCTGCAAGACGACGGATTGTGGTCTGCACCGGTCGCCCGATGCGCTCCTCGGCCGCTGCGGCCGCCGCATACACGGTGTCACGATCGGGGCTGCCGATCACGAGCACGTCAATGTCGTGCGGTGGGGGACCTTCCACGCCGGCATGTCGGGCTGCCCACGATCCGAACACGATGAGCGCGTCCACGTTCGCGATCGCATCGAAGGCGCGGGTGAGGATGGCGGGCACACCGAACGTGGCCGACAGGATGCGCGTGAGTTCCCCATGGAATGGGTGTCCGACATTGGCTCGGTACAGGAGCATGTTGCCTTGCCGCCGTTCGCTGAGCAGCCCTGCGGTGACCAGGCGCGCCAACTCGCGCGAGGCGGTGGGCTGCGTGACGGTGGCGCGCCTGGCGAGTTCCGTTTGGGACCATTCACGGGTTGCGTCGTCAAGCAGCAGCGCCAACAACCTGCCTTGCGCATCGGACCGGAAGATCGGCATGAGCGCCGGCACCGGAGTCTTCATAAACTGAATACTCTCATTCACTAATGGGATAGAGAACACGCCCCGCGCTTCCGCCGGGCGTATCGCCAGGCGGACGCGCTCGCCACGGCAACGGCAACGGTGCGGGCCTCAACGCCAGCGGCCGGTCGCGCGCTGTTGCTCCGTCCACCTGCGAATCCGTCGCCCACAAACACGATGCCTGCACCCCGAACTGCAGCCGCGCTTGGATGTGCGGCACTTGCGGCGGCTCGTTTGCACCTGACCGCCCCCGGCCTTGCTGCACCTTCACTCGGTGCCGCTGATGAGCCGCAACATGGGCGGCGTGATGGTGAACACCGGCTCTTCTGGCAGACAGTCAGCGGCCTTGAACGGGGCCCGTTGCACCAGCCACTGCACGACGTCATGGCGAGATTCGCTCCGGTTCCCGGCGTCTTCGCCTGCTTCGCTGTAGTCATCGGCGAGATGCGCGATGCGCGCCGTGATCCACTCCGGGCAGTCATCGCGTTCGAAGGCCTCCTCCGCCAAGGCCAGCAGCGTGTCGCTTGCGTCATGCAGGGCCAGGGCTTCCCCGAACGCTTGGCTGGCACGCAGGGCGGATTCGGCCACCAGGTTCGCGAGATCTTTCGGCGCAAGGCGCGGATTGCAAAGCAGGGGCTGGGACATCGTCATCGGTTCCTCCAAGGATCCTGCGGCCACGTCGGTTTGTGGTCGCTGCTCTTGGTGTACCGGGCAATTTCGATTTCGTGGGTTCCGGACGTCCGACGGATCTTTGGCGCAGATCCGTATGACCCCATCGGGGGCGATCCGGGACGGAGCCTGACACGCGTTGACGTCGAGCTGCAACGTGAGTTTCGAAGTGCACCGATATCCCGGCGCATGCAAACACACACACCCTTTGGAATTCCGCAGGAAACCCGTACCGGCGCAGGCACTCGCGCCATGGAGCACTACACCCCTACCGACGCCAACGACTCGCTCTGGACGTTCTGGCGAGAGCAGGTCACGACAGTTGCGGGCCACCTTTACCCGGAACACGGCGTTCTGTCGCGAGCCTGCGCTGCCGCCATGTATGAAGCGATCAGCATCGCTGCCAAACCCAGCGACACGCACCTGCGTCAGGTGCTCACCGATCACAACGTCATGCTCGTCATGCACGCAGCACAAAAGCGCGCCCTGAGCGCCTCGGCCATCAACAACATGCGTCAGCATCTTGAAGCGGCTCGCCGCGTTGCGCTTGGGATCCCTGCGCGCCAGCAGCAGCCGCGCGCCTGCCCGCACCCGGCGCAAGGCGGACGCATTGAGGCCATCGTCGCCATGCAAGCAAGTAGCGATCACGCAATTGCGGAACTGGCGCAGTGTCTCCTCAGTGACTTGGCGATGGTACAGCCCGCCCCGTGGCCCTGCCCCCTCAGTGATGGCGAGTGGAGCGCCCTAAGCCGCGAGGCCCGTCGGCTCGGATACACGTCGATGCGCTGGACTTGGCGTGAACTGTGCAATGAGCGCATCCGACGGGAGTTCACCTCGGGCATGCCGGTGGCGAAGTTGGCACATCTCATCGCGTCACGGCTGCGGCTGGATCAGATCGTCAATTGGACTGCCCCGGACGTTTGCGAACTACGGCTGGTTCGGGGCACTGCCAACGTGTGCAGCACCTCGAACTTCCTAGGAGCAAGCCAAATGCCCCATTCACCGTCGACGTCTCGGACGATCAGTCCCGCAGGTGCGCTTTCGGGCGCCGGCAGGCGTGTCAGCAAGGAGGAATTCAAGCGTCGCGCAGCGGCTGCACGGGCACGACAGACATCGGCACCCGCACCGCGCGACGCAGAACTGGAGCAGATCCTTGCCACATGGTGTCCCAAGACCATGAAGGCCGAGCAGTGGGACGAGTGTCGGGACCTGACGCACGAGATCATGCGCCGTGCCACTCACATCATCGGCCCCCGAAGTTTCGAAAAGAAACTGCGCTTGGTGGCCGACTTCGTGCGTTGGACCCGCGCCAAGGGCTACCCCCAACGACATGACGCTCTGTTCCTCGAACAGGTCATCGCAGACTACGAGCGCCTTGGCCTTACTTGCGACGAGCGCACAAGGGCGGACTATCGGTCCGACCTCCGAGCACTCGGCGCACGCATCAACAACAGCCCCGGTGCTCCAACAAAGCCTCTACCGATCACCCACAAATCTGTGAAAGCGCCGTATACCGACATTGAAGTGCAGTCCATCCTGCGGCTCATCGACTTGGAGCGCGACCCCGCGTTCCAGCGTCGAGAGCAAGTCCTGGTCGCCCTCGGCCTTGGCGCCGGATTGTCCGCCGGTGACATCCGCCAGATGTCGCGCGCGGACATCGACGACCAGGGCGACAACGGCGTGCTCATCACAGTGAAGGGCAAGCGGGCACGGCAGGTGTGGCTGCGCTTCGAGTACGAGACGCTGCTCCGGAAAGGCATACGCGAATTGAAGCCAAACGAACACGTGCTTGCACGACACCACATGGGCAAGGACGCCCCCATCGATCTCTTCCGACGCATCCAGCCTCTGGGTGACGGTCCCGAC
This sequence comes from Actinomycetes bacterium, assembly GCA_021784375.1. Next base: position 7,977 of record JAJXSV010000033.1, read on the forward strand.
CTCATGCTTGGACGGCTGCGCAACACGTGGCTTGCCAAGATCATGTGCGAGCCCATCCCGATCTGGACCGTGCTGCAGGCCTCTGGCCTCAGCAGCGCACGTACCCTGGCCGACATCGCCGACTGGCTCGAACCTTGCGCATCGGACTACGTCGTGCGTGGGCTGGCAGCATGATCACCCAGCGCGACATCAATACGATCCAACACGTCGTCTTTGATAGTGGAGCGGCAGAGAAGTTCGAGGCCGCGCTGCGAAAGAGCAAGGCGGGACGGCCCAGCAATTTCCGACCCAGCCTCTTCCTCGTCGGCATGCTGCTCGCTGCACAAATGCGGAAGCACATCTTCCTGACCGACATGCATAAGGCGCTGACGGAGGAACTCCCGCTAGAGACCCAATTCGCGTGGGGCATTCGCAAGGCTGATGTCGCCTCCGACGGGACCCCGGACATCTGGTTGCTGAGCATCGACGACCTGCAGAACGTCTCACGCGCCGTCCTCGCAAGATTGAACTACAGCAAGCAGCGCTGCCCCGATCGTCAAACACCCGGTGATATGAGCGACGAACGTGCCCGTCGATACGAGGCGATCACCGACATTATGGACACCCTCATCTCGGCCACGCTGATACCGAGGCCGCAGGGCGCGGAAGATTACGCGCTAGACGGCAGCGGCCTCTGGGCCAACGAGCGGGCGCAGCGAGCAATCCCGAAGGCGGACCTGATTTTCGAAGACGAGGACCACTTCGGACTGTCTGGATCTCAGGGTGCTGACAGCGATGAGTACCAGATCTCGTGTGCAGAAGCTGCATCTGCAACCAGCGAAGCAGCGCAGGCATCGACCGGTAAGCGCAAGCGCCCAGGCAAGGGCAAGGCTCCGAGGTCTGCCGCGACAAGGCGCCCGAAGAAGGGCGGTCCCAGCGATGCCGACTACGGCGCCAAGACCGGCAAGAACGGTCAGGTCGAGGTCTTCTATGGGTACGAACTGCACGGCCTTGTGCGAGCCCCGGAATCCCGCGCAACAGGAGCCGTGCGCCTCGAGCCGGCGCTCATTGAACGCGTGCGACTCACGCCAGCAGGCAGGGACGTCGTGCAACCCAGTCTCGAGGCAATCGATTCACTTCTAGCCAGCGGGCAGCCCATCAAGCACCTGCTTATAGACCGTCACTACTCCATGAAGAAATGGGATCGCTGGCTGCAGCAACTCATCCGTCGAGGTATCGAGCAAGTCGTCGACCTGCGCGCGGACAGCCACGGCTTCAAAGAATGGGACGGCACGCTGATCGCCGCCGGGCACCCCCACTGCCCTGCCACACCAACCTCACTCGGCACTATCCCGAAGCCAGACCTGCAGGCGGAGAAGCAGGAATGGGACGAGTTCTATTCCCTCATCGATGAACGCTTCGCATACGCAGCGGACATCACAGCGCCCCTCAACATCAACGGCGCGCTCCGAGGAAGTTGCCCGGCACTCTCGGGGAAGATCGGCTGTCCGCTCCGCGCCGGCACCATTGATGCAGCAAGGCAACTCAACCTGCCCATCGTCGTCACGCCGCCAGACGCAGAGAACGCCCCTCGCATCTGCACACAGAACTCATTTGGCCTTCGCGTGACTACTCCTGAGCAGGGCACCGTGATGAAGATTCACCAGAAGCACTACTGGGGATCCCGTAAACAAAAGCGCATCTACGACCGCCGCACATACGTCGAAGGATGGTTTGGGACCTTCAAGGGCGACACAGCCGCTGCGAAAAAGCGAGGCGGCAACATGTTCGTCGGCCTAGCCCATGCCTCTCTGGATGCCACCATCTTCGCGGTAGTAACCAACCTCATCACCGTCCGTAAGTGGCACGAGGAAACCGGCCTTGGCGACGACAACCACCCGCTGCTCCACGAGCCGCCCGAGCGCTTCACCCACAGGCGGCTCACCGCCACCGAATATCGAAACTACGAATTGGAACTCGCCAATGAAGCAGCGTGACTTGATCGACGCACTCGCAGTTACCCGTGCAGAATTCCGGGACGCACGCAACATGCCCCAACAACCGGGAAGCGAGACTGCGAGTACGCCATTCATCTTCACGGATGAGTTCGCCGCAAGGCTGAAGGCGCGAGTTCTCGACATGCCGGACCATGCGCTCGCACCGCTAGCAATCGCATTGGGGCACTTTCCGCCGCCGCCAGCACGACTCAAGCCCAGGTTCTAGAGTGCAATACGAACGAAGGGTGACCCCAAACGGGGTCACCCTTCGCAGTCTTTCGAGGTTCCAAACCGCGCGAATTCTACGGATCGAATACGCGGAATATTACGGAACCCCCTTGGTGGGGTGCTAACCATTGCGATTCTGAGCACAGATTCGGTCACGGTCAGGTCACGCTCAAACCGAAATGCGGTCTCACTCAAACCCAAGAGCGGGAGGCGACGATCCAGGCGAAGGCTCAGGCGTTCATCGAGCCGCGAGGCATCCAGCCCGCACGCTCAAGATCCTCGCGCAGCGTCTCAGCATCGTCGTAGCGGAACAAATCCGCCAGGCCGACGGCGGATACCTCGCCAGCCGCATACGCACGCAGCGCCGAAGCCACAGTGAGGGATGGTGGATGAACACCAGCAGCCTCACTCTCGACGCACTGCGAAACCTCCGGGTTGACGCCCTCAGCATGCAGGCTTGCTGCCAACTTCTGCCGACGCAGCCATGCCGCGTCCTGCGGGTCTCCCGAGACGTCGATGACGCGGTTCTGCGCGACCTTCCAGCTCACCGCGTAGGTGCTCCAAACTCGCACCGCCGCCGCCCGCAGACCTTCACGTCCACGCTCCGCTGTCGCCTGAAGAATCTCGCGCACGCCTGCGGCTGGGCACAGCAGTTCCGCCGCGAACGTATTGCAGCGAAGCTCGGTGAGGTTCAATCCGGAGTTCTCAGAGATGGCCTCAACGTGGATCCAGTCCTGATCGAGATCTCCGAACAGGAAGTGCCCAAGCTCGTGGGCAGCCGTGAATCGCTGCGCGCCGATGGGCTCATTCGTGTTGTTCACGAGCGCAATCGCGACACGCGCATCGTCCTCATCGACGGAGCCAGCGAACGTAACCCCGCGCATGCCCTCCAAAGGTTCCCGCGACACCTGGAGTCCGAAGTGCAACTGGGCGAAGAGCTGGATGTTCACGATCGGATCCAGACCCAGACCCAGGCGTTCGCGCACTTGCATCGCGAATGCGATGCCGCGCTCTTTCTCCTTGGGCAGCTCCGGTGGTACCCACCAGCGGTCTACTGGGCGCGAGTCAAAGTCGAACGCCCGAAAACGGCTCGCAGAATCCACGAGTGTCGCGGCTCGCTGCATGGCATCGCGCAGACCATCTCCGTCGGCGGACCGACCTGCGGTGAGACGCGCGGCAAGGGTGGTGAAACGCACCGCACTAGGTACCGCCCCCAGAAGGCGGTCCTGAGATACGCCGAGGCCTACAGCGAGGGCGTACAGCTCACCCGCTGACAGGCGTTTGCGGTGGCCCATCTCGATGCGACGAATCTGCCACTCTGTGAGGCCCGTAATGTCTGCGAGCGCCTGAATGCTGAGACCTGCGGCGTCGCGCAAGCGCTGCACGCGTCCCCCGACATGGTCAACCGAAGATGTCGACACAGCACCTACCTTAGCCTCAGATTGCAGATTCTGCAAAGCACAGTGCACGCCAAAGGGCCGGGGGCCACTATCCGGTGAACCAATCAACGGACTCGGGCACTCCAGACCCACCGACCCCAGACACTTCAATCATGCGCTGGTAAAGGTCCCACGCCTCATGACCCAGCAGCCGTCCGTCAACTACCAGCTCGCGCAGAACGTGCCCACAATGAAGTGCACGCACTCTCCTGCGCTGCGCCACGTGCCGCGCACCGCCATCGTTTGTGAGCACGATTCCGTCGCAGCTTCCAGCATGGAAGATGCTCGCCGCTTCTCCGCGATGCCGCCACGGGTCGTCCGCGTGTGGGTCGCCCTGGCTCCTGGCGTAGGCGCGCAGTTCAGCTTGAACCTGATCTACGCCCAACCTGCTCGAATCGTCAAGGTCGATACGCCGCCACTCAACCGACTTTGCAAGGGCGATTCCGCTGGCCTGCTTCACTTGCTGATCTATGGGCGCGTGTCCGGGGCCAAGTGACGTGCGGGAGCGCCTGCGCCATTCAAACACCACGTCATCTACCACGTCGAGTCGAGATCCCAGGTAGTCATGGAACATCTCGATGCGGCCAACATGCGCGAAACCGATGCCGACGCCTGAATCAATCACATGAACGGAATCGTGATCACCCGCACGCGCGACCGGCCGCAAGGCCGGCATCAGCGCATCGCTCTGCCGCCCCAGCTGCGATGGTGTCGGGAACACCATGACCACTACGCGGCGACCTCTCCCGCGATGACTTCCGCCTGGTCCAGCACCAACTGCGTGACTGTCGGCTCCATGTCCGGCGGATACCCATATCGGAGCAGCAGGCGCTTGATCGTGGCGCGCAGCTTCGCGCGTACCGACTCCTTCACGTTCCAGTCCGTCTTCGCATCACGACGCACAATCTCCACCAGCTCGTGCGCGATCTTCTTCAACGTGTCATCGCCAAGCTCCATGACCGCGGAATCGTTCGTGCACACCGCGTCATAGAACGCGAGCTCATCGGAGCTCAGTCCAAGCAGCGTGCCGCGCTCCCCCTCCGCCTTCAGATGCTTCGCAAGTTCCACCAACTCGGCCACCACCTGCGCGGCGTCCAGGGTGCGGTTCTGATAGCGCAGGATCGTCGCCGTCAACATCTCCGAGAAGTCACGACCGGCCACGATGTTGCGGCGGCCCACCGACCGGATCTCGTCACCAAGCAGTCGCTTGAGCATCTCAATCTGCAAGTTCGCGGTAGTGCTGCGCTTCACCTTGTCAACGAACGAATCATCGATGAGTGAGATGTCCGGCTTCGCCAGACCCGCTTCCTCGTAGATGTCGATGACGCCGGTGCCGGACATGGCTTCGGACACGATCTGCTGAATCGCCGTATCGAGTTCGGCATCGGTTCCACCGCCGCGACCGGTGCCCTCGATCTTCGCAATCTGGCCGCGCACCGCCTCGAAGAAGGCGACGTCATCGCGGATCGCCAGCGCCTTGTCCGACGGCACACACATCGCATACAGGGCGACCAGGCGACGCGTGCGATCCATGAACCGGCACTTGATGCAGGGCAGATCCTTGCTGCACGCCTTCGTGCCCTCGCCTGGGTGCTGCGCCAACAGGTACTCGACGGTTTGTGTGAGCGTGTGCAGGAACGCCTTCGGGCCGCCCACCGCGAGACGCTTGCGCCAGTCGAACTGGTTGAGGATGTTGCACACGATCTCGTGCGCCTCCACCATGCCTGGGATGGCCTTCTCGCGAATGTCCTGCCCGAAATCCGAGCCCGCACGGTCACGTGACGTGTAGTCGGCGAGCGCATGCTTCAGGTCGTCGGCGATGCCCAGGTAGTCGACGACCAGGCCGGACGGCTTGTCCTTGAAGGTGCGGTTCACGCGGGCGATCGCCTGCATAAGCGGCGCACCGGACATGGGCTTGTCCACATACATGGTGTGCATGGCCGGTGAATCGAAACCCGTCAGCCACATGTCGCGCACGATCACCAGTTCGAGTGCGTCGTCCGGATCCTTGGCCCGCGACTTCAACGCCCGCAGCGCTTCCTTGCCGCGAATGTGCGGCTGCAGCAACTCATCGTCAGTCGCGGAACCGGTGATGACAACCTTCAACCTGCCAGTCTTGTCGTCATCAGTGATCCAGTCGGGGCGGAGTTCCCCGATGGCCTTGTACAACTCGGCGGCGATACGCCGCGACATGGTGACAATCATTGCCTTACCGGCGAGCACTTCACGACGCGCTTCCCAGTGGGTGACGATGTCGGTGGCGAGTTCGTGGATGCGCTTGTCCGAACCGACGATGGCCTCTACCTTCGCCCAGCGCGTCTTCAAGCGTTCCTTCGCATCTTCCTCACTACCGGAGGTGGCTTCCGCGAACGCATCATCAAGATCAGCAAGCGCTTCCTTTGGCAGTTCCACCTTGGCCAGCCGCGGCTCGTACAGGACCTTCACCGTCGCGCCGTCAGCGACCGCTTGTGTGAGGTCGTACACGTCGATGTAGTCGCCGAACACCTGCTTGGTGGATTTGTCTTTGCCCTCGATCGGAGTGCCGGTGAACCCGATGTAGGTGGCGTTCGGCAGACCGTCGCGCAGGTGACGGGCGAAGCCGTCGATGAAGTCATAGTTGGAGCGGTGCGCCTCATCGACCATGACGACGATGTTGTGGCGCTGGGAAAGCGTCGGGAAGCTCGTGCCCGCTTCCTTCTCCGCTTTCGACAGGCCGAACTTCTGAATGGTGGAAAAGATGATGCCACCGGACTCTCGGCCCTGCAGTATCTCCTTCAAGTGTTCGCGCGTCTCGGCCTGCACCGGCGACTCGGGCAGCGGTGCACCGGCACGAGCTGCGGCGAACGTGTCATCGAACAGTTGATCGTCGAGGTCGTTGCGGTCGGTCAGCACCACGATGGTCGGGTTCTCCATCGCGGGGTGACGCATCACCGCGCCCGCGTACCAGGCCATCTCGAGGCTCTTGCCAGAGCCTTGCGTATGCCACACGACGCCGGCACGGCCGTCTTCTTCG
>JAJXSV010000341.1 GCA_021784375.1 Actinomycetes bacterium
GTTGCTCATCGCGGCCGTCACGCTGTTCGCGCAGTTCGGCGGGCACAGCATGTACAACCGCGCCCTGCGTTCCTTCAGTGCGACGGCCGTCAGCATCGCCATCCTCTTCCAGATCCCCGGCGGCACGCTGTTGGGCTTCATCATTCTGGGCCAGGCGCCCAAGGCCGCACTGCTACCCGCGGCTGCACTCATCGCCGTGGGCGTGGCAGTGGTCATCCGTGCCGAACGCCCGGCCGTGGTCGATCTGGAGTCGCACGGCGACTGATGCCGGCTGCGCTCGCTTACTGCAGGACCACGATCAAGGTGCGGGGGCCGTGCACGCCTTCCACGCGGCTCAACTCGATGTCGCTGGTGGCGGAGGGGCCGCTTATCCAGGTGGAGAGGCGCGGGCGTCCCAACTGCGCCACTGCCTCAGGCACCGTGCCCACCACCTGGTCCCGCCGCAGCACGCAGATGTGCACATCGGGCACGAGCGAGATGGCCCGGCGGCCCTGGCCGCCCTCGTGCGTCATCATGATGGTGCCGGTCTCGGCCACGGCCACGGCGCAGGTGGTGATGGCGCAGGGGATGGCGTCGAGCGCGCGCGCGTTGAGCCCATGGTCCTCGGTGAGGACGACACCGGTGGGACGCAGCTCCGCCGCCAACTCCGGGGCGATGACGGCTGAGGTGATGCCACGCGCGGACATGGCACCTCCGACGGCGCCGGCGACATCGCCGCGCGCATCGACGACGATTGCCTTGTAGTCCTCGAGTCGATCCACGAGCAGGGCCACCACATCCGTGCCGTCGGTGAGTGCTCGCGCGATGGGCGCATCGTCCTCGACGACGGGAGGCACGCGCAGCGCGGTACGGAGCGAGTTCAGCATGGCTTCGCGGTGGTTCATCGCTGCTCCCACCACTGGCGGAACGAGTGCCTGGCCCAGCTCGGTGAGCGACGAGCGCGCGTCCACTTGCGAAGTACCGGCAACGACAGCAGGTTGGGAAGAGCCGACGCCACGGCGAGTACCCGGTTGAGTCGCTGGAGTGCTCGAATGCGAGATCCCTTGGCCAGCGTCCACGCCACCGCTCGGAAACCCAAGCGCTCCACCGGCGAATCGTGGTTCTCGTGCACCTGTGCCCGGAGGTGCACGAGGATCTCCGGGATGTTGATCTTCACCGGGCACACGTCGTAGCAGGCGCCGCACAGCGTGGAGGCGAAGGGGAGCGTCTGGGCGTGCGGCGGTCCCTGCAACTGCGGGGTGAGGATGGCACCGATGGGGCCGGGGTACACCGAACCGTAGGCGTGTCCGCCGGTCCGCTCGTACACCGGGCACACGTTCATGCAGGCCGAGCAGCGGATGCAGGCCAGGGCCTCGCGTCCCACTTCGTCGGCCAGGGTGCGCACACGGCCGTTGTCGAGCAAGACGATGTGCACGTCCTGCGGCCCGTCGCCGGGAGTGACGCCCGTCCAGATCGTGGTGTACGGGTTCATGCGTTCGCCCGTGGAGGAGCGGGGGAGCAGCTGCATGAACACATCGAGATCCGTGAATGACGGCAACACCTTCTCGATGCCGACGATCGTCACGAGCGTCTCGGGCAACGTGAGGCACATGCGCCCATTGCCTTCGGATTCGACGACGACCAACGAGCCGGTGTCGGCGATGGCGAAGTTGGCGCCACTCACCGCCATGCGCGCGTCGAGGAAACGCTCGCGCAAGTGGGCACGGGCCGTCATCGCCAGATCGCGCGGCTCATTGGAGAGGTCAGCCGCAGCCTCGGGCAGTTGGGCCTTGAAGAGGTCGCGGATCTGGTCGCGGTTCTTGTGGATCGCCGGCACCAGAATGTGCGACGGATGATCACCGGCGAGTTGCACGATGAGCTCGGCCAGGTCGGTCTCCTTGGCCTCGATGTCCTCGGCGTGCAGAGCCTCGTTGAGGCCGATCTCGTCGGTGGCCAGCGACTTCACCTTGACGATCGAATCGACGCCCTTGGCCTTGGCAATGGAGGCGACAATCGCGGTCGCCACAGCCGCGTTGGGAGCCCAGTGCACGGTGGCTCCGGCGGCGACGGCGTTGCGCTCGAACTGCTCCAGCAGCGCCGGCAGATCGCGCAACACGCGCATCTTGCGGGCGTGGCCCGTGGTGCGCAGTGCCTCCCAATCATCCTTCTCCGCAACCACATTCGCGCGCTTGGTACGGATGGTGCCCGTGGCACGGGCCAGGTTCGTGCGCAGCTGTGTGTCGGCCAGTGCCTCGCGCGCTGCGTCGGGGAAGGCCGGTGAGAGGCCGATGTAGGCGCGACCCATCAGGCACCCACCGACGCCAGCACCTCGGCGAGGTGGAGGGTGCGTATCGGTGAGCCGCCCTTGGCCAGCACGCCACCGATGTTCATGAGGCAAGACGAGTCGACGGACACCAGGTATTCGGGGTTCACCGCGCTCACGGCACGTGCCTTGTCGGTGACCATGGCGGCGGATACGTCGCTGTTCTTCACCGCGAAGGTGCCGCCGAAACCGCAGCACTGGTCCGCGCCTTCGTGCTCCAGCAGCTCCAGTCCTCGTACTGCGCGCAGCAACTGCTGCGGACGATCGCCGACGCGGGCGACGCGCAGCGAGTGGCAGGACGCGTGGTACGCGACGCGATGCGGGAAGCTGGCGCCGACGTCGGTGACACCGAGCACGTCGACGAGGAACTCGCTGAGTTCGTGCACGCGCGGCACGGTCTCCTGCACGCGCGATACGAGCAACGGTGAGCCGTGGCGCTGGGCAACGCCCTCGTGCTGGTGGCGGATCGACCCGGCGCAGGAGCCGGAGGGCGTGACGATGTGGTCGACGCCGGCGAAGGCGTCGACGAAGCCCTCGATCATGGGCACGGCGTCGCGCGGGTAACCGGTGTTGATGTGCATCTGCCCGCAGCAGCCCTGCGCCTCCGGGAACTCCACCCGCACGCCCAAGCGCTCGAGCAACTCCACGGTGGCGCGGCCGGCAGCGGGGAACAGGGCATCGGTGAGGCAGGTGACGAAGAGGCCGACGCGCATGCCCCAATCCTCAGCCAGACCTTGAATCGTGTCAATGGAACCGCTCGGCTACGGCCACTGCGCCCACCGGTCGCGTGACCAAACTGTTATGGAACTCCCGTATTTCCACCATTGACGGGCATTTCTGGCGGCACGTACGTTCCCGCTAGTCCATGAAACGTTCCAAGCGGAGATCATCACGTGGTTGACATAACGCCGGCATTGCAGGTGCGAGGAGCACGCAAGGCCTTCGGCGGCGTCCAGGCCCTGACGGCGGCCGAGCT
>JAJXSV010000342.1 GCA_021784375.1 Actinomycetes bacterium
GGGCTCGATCCATGCCGCGACCTCTGGGCATCGACGCATCCAAGCGTCCCAGACCTCCGTGCCGTTGAAGGAGAGGTCAGGTGCGGGCGCAACGTCGGTACCTGTGACGGACATGACCAGCCGGGCCGCTGAAGGCAGGGTCACATCGCACGAAAGCTCCACGCCCTGCGTCACCAGGGTCGGGATGATCCCGGCGAAATGCAAGTGCTGTGCGTCGGGGAGTTGCAGTGCGATGACGCCGTCAGGGCGCAGTCTTCCGGGCACAGAGAAGCGCAGGTCCAGTGGACTGTCACCATGGTTCGTGATGACCATGGCGTCCACTCCTGCGAAGGTGAGACTGGCAGTGCCGCCACCCCATTGAAGCCTGCCGGCCCCTCCATGGTCGGGCGTGAGCGTCCGGCCGGCCGACACCACCTGCAAGTCGTGAATTACGCGACTGTCCTCGAGCAGGGTTTCGTACTCGGCGCTGAAGACATGCAGCCCCCCGTCATCAACGATGGCGAACAAGCGTGATTCCGGCAGGCCCCAAGGAACCGATCGCAGGTCCGCGTGGACAAGTGGATGCACTCAGCGACCACCCATGCCCGCATTGGCGAGAGATGCCACGATGCGCCGCTGCCCCGCCACGAAGGCAATGAGCATCGGAATGGTGGAGATGGCGGAAGCGGCCATGACGAGCCCGTAGTTGATATTGCCGTACTGCCCGCGAAAGGCCGCGAGCAAAAGGGGCACGGTGAACTTGTCCTGGCTGTTGAGCAGGATGAGTGGCAGGAGGAAGTTGTTCCAGGAATCGAGCGCCGTGATGATGGCGAGCGCACCCAGGCCCGGTCGCACGTTTGGCAGGACGATTTGCCAGAAGACGCGGATCCGCCCCGCCCCATCGAGCAGGGCGGCCTCCTCGAGTTCAACCGGCAGCGACATCATGAACTGTCGCATGAGGAAGATCGCAAAGGGATTCGCCAGCATCGCTGGAACAATGAGCGCAAGGTGTGAATCCACCCAACCCAGCTTGCTCATCAGCAGATAGAAGGGAATCAAGGTCACCTGCTTGGGGATCATCTGCGTAGCCAGGAACACAACGAGCAAGGTGCGGCTGCCGAACACCCTGAAGCGCGAGAAGCCGTAGGCAGCCATGGATGCCGTGAGGAGGGTGCCTGCGACCGTCAGCGCCATGATGTACAGGCTGTTGACGTACGCCTGGCCGAAGGGCATGGCGTGCCAGGAGTCTGCGTAATTGCTGAAGAGCCACGGTTGGGGCAGGAATGACAGCGGCCTGGTGAGCAACTGCTGCAAAGTCTTGAATGAATTGAGCAGCATCCACAGGAATGGGAACACCATGAGGACGCTCGACACGATCAGGAAGCCATGCAGTGAGATCGCACCGGCGCGGCCTCCTTGGCGCAATGACGGAAGTCGCCGCTTTGCCAACTCAGTCATAGTGGACCAACTTCTTCTGCGCGCCGAATTGCACCAGGGTGATGGCCAGGGTGAGTACCAGCAGTAGCACGGCAGCGGCGCTGCTGGGTCCGAAGCGGAACTGGCCGAAGCCCAACTGGTAGATGTGGTACACGATCGTCCGCAACGCATTGTCCGGACCGGCGTTGGTAGTGAGGACATAGACAGCATCGAAGGTCTGCATGGAACTGATGAAGGCGACCACCGTGGAGAAGAAGATCACCGGCGAGAGCAGAGGAACCTTGATATACCAAAAGGTCGTGAGCGCGCCCGCGCCATCGACCTTGGCGGCCTCGAGCACATTGCTGTCGATTGACTCGAGGCCGGCCAGAAAGATCACGATGTTGAGCCCCAAGGAGCTCCACATGATGATCAGGCACAAGCTCAGCAGCGCGAAATGCTGGTCCTGCAGCCAATCAGGCGGCGCTATCCGGAACAATCGTGAGGCCAGGCTGCTGAGGACGCCGTCCTTTTTGAGCAGTTGCTGCCAGATCAGCGCCACGGCGATGCTGCTCGTCACGACCGGCATGAAGAACGCGGTGAGGTACACGCCTCGTGCCTTCACGTGTTGCAGCACAACGGCGTAGCAGAGGGCGATGCCGAGACCAATCGGCACGGTGACGAAGCCGATGATGAGTGTGTTGACGACGGCCTTGCGCAGCAGGGGGTCATTGGCCTGGTCTATGAAGTTGCGCATGCCCACCCACTGGATGGGGTTGAGCCCATTCCAGTCGGCGAACGCGAGCGTCAAGCTGTACAGGAATGGCACGAGCACGAAGAGCGTGATGCCGATGGTCTGCGGAGCGAGGAAAAACCAACCCCAGCGTTCGTCCGCAACATGCCAGTCGCGGCTGGCAGAGGCCGGGACATGGTCGGACGGCGCCGCGGGGACAGCGCGGCGACGTCCGACCATGAGCTTCATGCGGAACTACTTCTTGGCCTGCGCGGCCTTGACCAGAGCGGCAATCCTGTCGAGCGCCTGCTGAGCGCTCAGCTTGCCGTCATAGAGGTTACGAATCTCTCCGTTGATGCTGTCGCTCAAGCCCGGCACCGTAGCCTCGATCGGGAAGTTGGAGTAGCCGCGGTCGCGCATTTCAAGGAACACCTTGGCGTGCGCTGGGTAGTTGCCGGCGAGCACGATCTGATCGGCGTTGGCGCCCTTGATGGACGGCACAGCGTTGCCGCCGTCCTTCAGGCGGAATGTCTGCCCTGCGACGCTCAGGAAGGACGTCCAGAACTTGAAGGCTGCGTCCTTGACTTTGGTCTTCGCATTGATCGCGAGGTAAGAAGCGGCAACGCCGGTGCTGCCCTGCGTCCCTGACGGGGTGGGCCAGGGCACGATGTCGTAGTCGTTCTTCACGCCGGCGTCCGTGACTGTGCCGATGCGGTAACGACCGGAGGGGTAGAAGCCGACCTTGTGGGTGACGAACTTGTTGCTGGCGGAGTCACCTTCGGGTTGGTCATCGGAGAGAATGAAGTCCTTCTTGGTCACGAACATGGAGCCCCACTTCTGCAGCGCTGCGACCGAAATCGGGTCGGTGTTGGCCACGAAGTTGCCATTGCTGTCGTAGACCTTGCCGCCCTGCGATGTGATCCAGCCCCAGTGCGTGGCCCAGTAGTGCCAGACGGTCAGGCCGATGAGCCCGGCCTTCTTGATCTTGTCCGTCATCTCGAAGAACTTGGCCGTCGTCCACTTGCCCTGCTCGTAAAGGGTAGCTGGGTCCTCGGTGATGCCCGCCTTCTGTAGCACCACCTTGTCGTACCAGAAGGCATCCGGATTCACATCGTTGGGTGCCGCATAAACGGTGCCA
>JAJXSV010000343.1 GCA_021784375.1 Actinomycetes bacterium
TGGGCCAAGCCGTCTCCGCAGGCATGCCTGCCGCAGCCGCACACAACGTCCTCAATGGTGCCTATCAGGCCTTCATCTCGGCCTCGCATGACGCCACCTACCTGTCGCTCGTCGCCATCCTGTTGGCACTCGCGACCATCGTCATCGCGCTGCCGGCACTCAAGCCGCCCACCAAGGCGGCGGCACAGGCCCCAGCGGGTGCCACCCTCGACGCCACCGAAGCACGGATCGAACGCGAGGCCGAGGCCTACGTCGCCGAGGCGGCCGCCGAGTACGACGAAGGTGAGCGCACTCGTTGAGCCGCTAGCTCCGACGTAGGCGGCGCAGCCACGCGGACAGCAGCAGTCCGGCGAGGACGCCGTAGGCGAGGTTGGAGAAGACGCCGAAAGCGGTGACCGTCGCAGCGACCAGCCAGTCCGGCAAGTCGTGCAGGTCGCGGAGCAGCAGGGCATGCGTGATCGCGGCAATCACGAGCAGTGCGGCAAGGACGGATACGGGGAAGAGCGGAAGCACCGCCGCTGTCCAGCGGCCGAAGCAAAGGCCGATGATGAGCAGTGAACCACCGATGATGGCCGGTGCACGCCAACTGCGGGCACCAAAGGCGTAGTGCGCGCTGAGCCCGCCTGCACCGTGGCAGACCGGCATACCGGAGATGGCGCCGGCAAACACGTTGGCTGCACCCAGCGTCATGGCCAATCGTCCCGGGGTCACGCGTTCGGCTTGGGCCCCGAAATAGGCGCGGGCAGCGTCGGCTGGCGCCAGGCAGGAGTTGGCGAAGGTCAGCGGCAGCTGCGGGATGACGAGCAGTGTCACCGCAGTGGTGAAGTCCGCTACCGAGAAATGCGGCCACAGCAATGCGGTCGGTCCCAGGGTGGGCAGGCCCCCGGTGCGCAGGGCGGAAATCGTCATACCGCCCACAGCGACGACCACCACGATCAGGGCCAGGCGGCCACGCAGCAACCACAGACCGAGCAGGAGGACGGCGGTGACCGCAGCCGAGATGGCCGTGGGCCACTGTTGGACGAAGTTCCTGGGGGTGGCAAAGACGAGTGAGACGGCAACCTTGGCCAGCAGTACAGCCACCGTGAGCTGTACGCCCCGAATGACGCTGGTGGGGATGAAGCGCGCCACTGCGTCGATGGCGCCGATGGCCCCCAGCACCGTGAAGATCAGGCCCATGATCACGGCACCCGCCGCAATCACACTGACCGGTGCACCGGCAGCGATGGCGATGGCGCCGAAGGCCTTGAGCGGCTGCACCGCTATGGGCAGCCGGTAGGTCCGAGCCACCATGAGGTAGAGCAGGGCAGCAGGGAGCAGTACGGCGGTGGCCGTGAGCCCGTTCAGCACAATCAGGCCCACGGCTATGGGCACCAGCACGCCCAGATCTGCGACCGCACCGGCGGCCTCGTTGCGCCAGGACAACTCGGAGTCAGGCCCCGGCTTCCTGTCGTCCATGCGCACAGCGAGTACGGATCGCCGCATCCCCATTTCAGCGTGCCGCCGGAATCTCGATGGAGACATTCGTCGACTTCACCGCAGCGACAGCGAGGACACCCGGCTCCAGGCCCAGTTCCTCCACCGCCTCACGGCTCAGGAGCGACACGAAGCGGTGGGGGCCGGCCTGGATTTCCACCTGTGCCATCACCCGGTCCTTGACCACACGTGTGACGAGACCGGTGAAGCGATTGCGTACCGAATGGGCGACGACCACATCCTGGTTACTCAGTGCGTGTGCTTCGGCGAGTTCCTGTGCGAAGGCCGCGAGTTCCGCACCCTCGATGGCCTGACGGCCACCGTCGTCGAGGCAGGCGGTGAGGCGACCTCCGTCGATCCAGCGACGCACGGTGTCGTCGCTCACTCCCAGCAGCTCAGCCGCCTGACTCACGCGATACGTCGCCATGCGCACAATCTAGCCGTGCCTGCGGCAGATTGAAGCCGAAGAATCCGAAGATGCGGTTGACGCCCGTAGCCCTGCGGCGAGTGCTGAGCTCGCTCCCTGGACGCGATTGACAGACGGCGCGGGCTGCGCTTCACTGGAGTCATTCGAACAGATGTTCGAATGACGGTGGCCGGTTCATAGCCGGATCGCACCTCTCGACAGCCCCAACGGCCAGCCCTTGGGTGAGGTGTCACCGTCTCCAACGTGGTGGGCGGTGATCTCGTAGTGACGAAACGTCCTCCAGGCGAGATCACCGTCACCGCGGTCAACGGGGTTCCCACGCGCCTGCGTTGGCGCGGGCGTTCCTATCTCGTGGAGCAGGTGCTCTCGCACTGGGTCGAATCCGGTGCCTGGTGGCAGTTGGTGGCACGCCGCGTCGGCACCGCCACGGCCGCTCACATCCCCTTGTCCTGCACGGTGTGGCGGGTCGAGGCCCGTGGCACGCGTGGCAGCATCGTCGTCGACCTCGCGCACGATGCTGAAGCCGACACCTGGTCACTCGTCCGTCTCGCTGATTGAGCCACCATGTCGTTCATCCACCTGCATGTGGCGTCCGGCTTCTCCCTCCGCCACGGTGCCGACACCCCGCAGACCATCGTCAGTGCGGCCGTCGCGCATGGCCAGCCCGCCGTCGCGCTCACCGATCGCGACTCCATGGCCGGTGCCGTGCGCTTCGTGGCTGCCTGCCGTGAGGCAGGCATCGGTGCCATCGTCGGTGTCGACCTGCCGCTCGCGCCGTGGACGCGGGAGGATGTGGTGGCGCGGGATTCTGCGAGATCCTCGGCGTCCACGGGGCCCGCCACCCCCGTCCGTGGCGGCACGGTGCGGGATCACGGCCTGGCGCGCGTAGTGGTGTTGGCGCGGGGACGTGGGGGCTGGGCGGGTCTGTGCCGGCTCACCTCGGCCCTGCACGAGGCCGGTGAGGAAAACGGCTTGCAGCATCAGGTCTTTTCGCGCATCAACGCGCTCATTCGCGATGGTGGCATCACCGTGTTGCTGGGCCCGCAGTCCGATGTGGGCGCGGCAGTGGCTGCGCGTCGTCCTGATATCGCACGGGCCTTGCTCGCACAGTGGCAGGCCACGGGCTGCGAGATCGTCGTGGAACTGGTTTCCCATCGCAGTCGCGACCCGCGGATTGCGGCCAGCGACATCAACGGTGCACCGCAGCGCGGCCACGCCTACTCCACAGCGTTGGCTGCACGCATGTGGCAGTTCGCCACCGATGAACGCGTGCCCGTGGTGCTCACCAACGCAGTGCGGCATGTGGAGCAGAGCGGCGCGCGCATCGTGGATGTACTGGATGCCGTGCGTCGT
>JAJXSV010000344.1 GCA_021784375.1 Actinomycetes bacterium
CGCCATAGCGGCAGGTTATCGGGTGCCCGCCCCAGACACCTGACCGCACTCTCTTCCGCTTCACCGGCAGAATTCACGCCAAACACGGCGTGTCGCGCGAGTTCTGCCGGAGAAGCGGAATTTGGGACGGGGGTTGGGCGGCGGGGTCAGGCCAGGGCTTGGGCGAGATCGGCGATGAGGTCGGACGCCGCTTCCACGCCGACGGAAACGCGCAGCAGGCGCTCGTTGATGCCTCGAGCGCGCCGCTCGGCGTCCGGAACGTCGGCGTGTGTCTGCGTGTAGGGATAGGTGATGAGCGACTCGACCCCACCCAGGCTCTCCGCGTACTGCAGCAGCTGCACCCGGTTGAGGAGGGCGATGGCCGTCGCTTCGTCATCGACCTCGAAGGAGAGCATGGAGCCGAAACCGCGCGACTGCCGGCGGGTGACGTCGATGCTGGGGTGGTCGGCGAGGCCCACATAGTGCACCGCGCGCACCTTGGGATGACCGCGAAGCCAACCGGCGATGGTGATGGCGTTGGATTGCGAGGCCTCCATGCGCAGGGCCAGCGTCTTGATGCCGCGGATCTGCAGCCAGGCATCGAAGGGACCCAGCGCGTACCCGACCGAACCGAAGATGGCACGGATGCGCTCGGCCAGTTCCCGGGAGTCGACCACCACGTAGCCGGCCAGGCTGTCGTTGTGTCCGCCGAGGTACTTGGTGCCCGAGTGCACGACGATGTTGGCGCCCAGTTGCAGGGGGTTCTGGAAGTAGGGCGAGAGGAAGGTGTTGTCGACGATCAGCAGCAGCCCGCGTTCGCGCGCCACCGCGGCCACGGCTGCGATGTCTGTCACGAGCATCATGGGGTTGGTGGGCGTCTCCACGAAGATGGCCTTGGTGTTGGGGCGGATCCTCGCGCGCACGGCGGCAACATCATTGGTGTCGACGGCGTCGAAGGAGATGCCGTTCTTGGCCATGACGGTACGGAAGTAGCGGATGCTGCCGCCATAGAGGTCGTCGGAGTGGATGATGTGGTCGCCCGGCGCGAAGAGTTCGCCGACACAGGCCAGAGCCGCCATACCGGTGCTGCAGGCCACTGCGTCCACGCCGTACTCCAGATCGGCGACGAGCCGCTCCAGATGGTTGCGCGTGGGGTTCTCGATGCGCGAGTAGTCGAAGCCGGTGGTCTCGCCGACACCCGGATGGGCGAAGGTGGCGGTGGCGTAGATGGGAACCGAGACGGCACCCATGGCATCCCGTGGCTGGTCGCCCCCGTGCACCACACGGCTGCGAATGTCCATGTGCCCTCCTGCGACCTCGCTCGATAGTGGCACAGCGTAGGTGCACCCCGAAAGCCCACGGCCGGCGCCCCGTCGGTTCGGGGCCCAGGGCCGGGGTCGGTTCTGCGGTGGCGGCCCGCGGGAAGTCATGGCACGGGTTCGGCGTTGTAGCCGCTGGTCTGGCATCCTTTCCCAGCAAGCCGGAGGAACACATGCCCACGTACGAATACCTATGTCAGGACTGCGAGCAGCCGCTCGAGGTCTTCCAGTCGTTCTCGGACGACGCGCTCACCGTCTGCCCCAGTTGCAACGGCTCTCTGCGCAAGGTCTTCGGCAGCGTCGGCGTCGTGTTCAAGGGCTCTGGATTCTACCGCACCGACTCCCGCGACGCCAAGTCTGCTGCCACCCTGCCCGCGGCCAAGAAGACGGATGCGGCGACTGCCGCCCCCGCCGCTGCCGCCGCGCCGGCCACGAGCGCCAGTTCCCCAAGCACGGCCCCCACTTCTGCCAGCTGATCGCGCGTTCACGTGGCAGAACCTGCGGGAGCCGCAGCTCAGCCGTGATGCGGCGGCTTGTTCCGTACGAACTCCGCGTCCCGATCGCGCTCACTGCGCTCGGCTTGGGACGACTGCCGGATGGCGCGGTCGTCGGCCGTCTCCTCGGGTAGCAGTTCGACAGCATCCAGCGCCGCACGCAGCCGGCGTTTGGCTTCGGCCCTGCGGGCCTCGTCATCGCTCACATTGGGAACAATACGACCATGCGCGTGTTGAGTCGTGAGGAGTGGCAGCCGCTTGCGCAGGCTCATGCCACTTCGGTTGACGAATGGTCGCGCGGGCATCGCGAGCGACACGGCGTCCGGCATCCCATCGAGGATTTCCTCTGGCATTACTACTCATTTCGCCCCAGTCACCTGCGCCGATGGCATCCCGGTGTCGGGATCGCACTGGAGGAGGCGGATGAGCACTGCGTCTGGCCGCACTACGCCACCGTTGGGGGTGTGACCTTCGCGGACCCCGCGAGCATGGGTGAACGGCGTCGGGCTTTGCGTTGGATGCGCGATCTGTTGGAACGAACGGTGGATCGTGAGGCGCGCTTCGGCTGCTTCGCGCTGCACGAATGGGCCATGGTCTACGGGCTGGAGCAGCGTGAAGTGCGCCACGAGCAGGCGCCACTTCGCCTTGTGCCACAACGCATTCGTGAGGTCGTCGATGCCGCACCACTGCGTTGCACGCACTACGACGCCTTCCGCTTCTACACGCCGGCAGCCGCACCCTTGAACGAACTGCAGCCTACGCGCGCGACGCAGATCGACTCCGAGCAGCCGGGCTGCCTGCACGCCAATATGGACATCTACAAGTGGTGTTACAAGGCGACGCCCTTCGTCAGCAGTGATCTCACGCTCGACGCCTTCGGCCTGGCACGCGAAATCCGTCTGCTCGACGTACAGGCCTCCCCCTACGACCTATCCGCGTGGGGTACTCCTTCTCTGCATGTCGAGACTCCCGAAGGCAAGGCCGAATTCATTGTCCGCCAACGTGATTTCACCACCCGCGCCAATGTCCTGCGGCGGCGCCTCATAGTGGAGCTGGACGCCGCACTGGCCTGAGCCCGACTCAGCGGCGAACGTCACGGTAGTGCGCGATGATGTCTTCGAGAATGGTCTGCCAGGGTGTCGGTGCCATGGAGAACTGCGCACGCGCGGCAGAGTCGTCCAACAGGTAGGGCCGCTGCATCTGGTACGCAGTGTCTCGGAATTCGCGCATGAGCGGGCTCACCACACCCAGCAGCCAGACCGCGGCATACGGGATCTCCGAAACGCGCACAGCAGGTACGCCCGCGACGGCCGCCAGGTCGTCGATCACCTGACGTTGCGTACGCGCCGGGTTGCTGGGCACATGCCAGGCTCGACCCCAAGCTTGCTCGTCAGCCGCCGCCGCGACCAAGGTGCGGGCAACATCGGTGGGTGAGGTCCAAGTGTGCAGCGTGTCAACGGG
>JAJXSV010000345.1 GCA_021784375.1 Actinomycetes bacterium
TGTTCCTCACCTCCACCACCGAGCGCTGCACCGAGCGTGCGCTGGAACTGCGTGCCGCCGGTTGGTCAGCCGAGGCCTGGGTGGCGGATCTGCTGCTGCCGGAGCAGGTGGAGCTGCTGCTGGAGCAGGTGCATCGCGTGTTCGGGCCCGTGGAACTGCTCGTGAACAACGCGGGCATGACCAGCGTCGGGGATCCCATGCGGCCCCCGGTGTTGACGCACGAACTCAGCCCGGAGGTCTGGTCGCATGCGCTGCAGCGCAATCTGACGACCGCCTTCCACGTCACGCGCGCGGTCCTACCCGACCTGCTGGCCGGGCAGTGGGGCCGAATTGTGAACATCGCGAGCAGCACCGGGGTGACTGGCGCCATGGTGGGCGAGGCAGCGTATGCCGCGGCCAAGGCGGGCCTGGTGGGGTTCACCCGCACGCTGGCGCTGGAGTACGCGGCACAGGGCATCACCGCCAACGCCGTGGCACCTGGCTGGATAGCGACCGGTTCCCAGACCCCGCATGAGGTGCTCCAGGGCCGTGCCACGCCCATGCTGCGGAGCGGTACCGCGCAGGAGGTTGCACACCTGGTGGCCATGCTGTGCGCACCGGGCGCCTCTTACATCACCGGCCAGTGCCTGCTGGTCGACGGCGGCAACGCACTGGCCGAGGAACGCGCGGGAAACTGAACTTCAGCGCAGGGTGTTGACGGCACGCGCGATGATCAGGGCAACCGTGGTGAGCGACACCATCGACTGCAACATCATGAGCAACTTGGCCCAGCGCGTGAGCGGCAGCACGTCGGTTGGGCTGAAGGCGCTGGCATTGGTGAACGAGGTGTAGAAGTAGTCGATGAAGCCAGGCTCCCAGTCCACGTGCGCGAATTGCGGCGCGGTCATCTGCGGGAACAGGAAGTCGGGGCGGTTGTGCAGGTTGCGGGCGCGGGCGGACGCGCCACCCCGGTCCAACTCCCAGTACCACAGCGCCATCACCACCACATTGACCAGCCAGACGGTGCCTCCGACGCGGAGCACCGTGGAGGCGTCCTTGGCGCCAGTGCCCTGCAGGATGGCGGTGATGAGACGGAGTGCCTCCACCACGTTGCTCAGCGACATGGTGGCGGTGAGGGCGAGTGAGAGCCAGCGCAGGTGCAGGTGTGGTTTGCGGATCTCCCCGGGGTTGAGTGCAACCAGCACTGCCAGCATGAGCAGTTCGATGGCGGGCATGAGACGTGCGTCGCCCAGCGAGAACTCGTTCGGGATTGTGAGCTGGGCACCCACGCTGAGGGCCACCACCACCGTCATGGGCCAGCGCAGTTCACCGGCCGTGGCACGACGCCACGCTGGGATGAACTCGGTCACGTCAGCGGAGGAATCGCCAGGCCGAGGGCAGCAGGCCGGCGGCGATGATGATCTTGATGGCGTCACCGATCAGGAAGGGCGTGAGCCCCAGCGCGACCGTCTGTGACCAGCTGACGCTGATCGCGTGGTGCAGCCACAACAGCCCCAAGGCGTAGATGGCGAGGTTGCCCGCAATCATGGCCAGGGCCATGCCCATGGGCGTACGACTCAGCCCGCGGTTGGCTAGAGCGCCCACCACCACAGCCGAGAGCATGAAGCCCAGGACGTAGCCCAGTGTCGGCGAGGAGAGCACCGCTGCGCCGGTCAGGTGGCTGCCGGTGCTGGTGGCCGCGAGCACGGGGAAGCCGATGAGTGCCAGTGCCAGGTAGAGGCCGGTTGTGGCCAGGCCCAGGCTGCTGCCGAGAGCGGCGCCGGTGAGGAGGACGGCCAGTGTTTGGCCGGTGAGTGGCACGGGGGTGAAGGGCAGCGGTATGGCCACCTGCGCGCTGAGGGCGATGAACAGCGCACCTGCGACCACCAGGACGGCGTCTCGCACGCGTGAGCCGCGGAAGGGTGAGGTGATGACGCCGGTCGTTGCCTGCAGGGCCATGGCTGCTCCATTCGTTGGGCACATGCAAACAGCGAAGGCCGGTTACTTGCAAGGAGACCCGCGGGTTCGATGAGGGGCCGGCAGCCACTTTCCGCAGGCTTGGTGCTGTATCGTCTGCCGCGTACCTCGCGAGCGCACTGGGGAAGGTGAAGCTCGAGGAGGTCGACATGGCAACACCGATTCACATGACGCGTGCGCAGCGTGCCCAAACGCGGGGCGTCGTCTACATCCACGACGCCGGCAAGGCCTTCTGCAAGCCCATTGAGTGGGCGCTTTCCGAGGTGCTGGGAATCGACACCGCGGTGCAATGGACGCCTCAGCCCATCGCCCCCACGCGCATGCGCGCTGAGCTGTCATGGGTGGCCCCGGCCGGCACCGCCGCCCGTGTCGTGCACGCGTTGCGACAGTTGCCCGACCTGCGCTTCGAGGTCACCGAGGAGCCCACGGTCTCCTCCGAAGGCGAGCGGTATTCACACACACCGGGTCTCGGTGTCTTCCGCGCGCACATGAGCGCGCATGGCGATGTGCTGGTCAATGAGCAGCGCCTGCGTACGGTTCTGGAGAGTGCCGAGGATGTGGAATCCATGCGCAGCGCGCTGGGATTGCTGCTCGGCACGCCCTGGGACAACGAACTGGAGTCCTTCCGCACCGCTGGCGAGGGTACGGCAGTGCGCTGGCTGCATCGCGTCGGCTAGAGGGGGATGTTGCCGTGGTGACCACGGACACCCGGCGTGCCCTGAATGGCGAGTGCCACAGCCCGGCGCGTGAGTGCCGGCTCCACCACCGCATCCACCATGCCCAGATCCACGGCACGCTGGATGCCGCCGGTGAGCTGCTCATGCTCGGCAGCCAGTTCCAGCTCGATCTGCTCACGTGACTCCGGCGGCACATCGGCGAGTTTGCGTCGGTGCAGGATGCGGATCGCCGCAACCGGTCCCATGACCGCCACTTGTGCCTGCGGCCAGGCAAGGACCTTGGTCGCGCCCAGCGATTTCGAGTTCATCGCCACGTAGGCGCCGCCGAAGGCCTTGCGCGTCACCACGGTGACGCGCGGCACCACGCATTCGGCGAAGGCATGCAGCAGCTTCGCTCCGCGGCGCACCACTCCCTCCCACTCCTGACCCACGCCCGGCAGGTAGCCCGGAACGTCGACCAGCACCACCATGGGGATGGCGAAGGCGTCACACATGCGCACGAAACGTCCGGCCTTCTCGGCGGAGGAGGAGTCGAGGCAGCCTCCAAGGCGCAGCGGGTTGTTGGCGATGACGCCCACCGTGCGCCCGCCCAGACGACCGAGGGCGGTGACGATGTT
>JAJXSV010000346.1 GCA_021784375.1 Actinomycetes bacterium
ACCGGCTGCGTGGGATCGACGCTCCACTTCTCGTCATATACGGACGCCGCGACCAGCTCGTCGATCCCCTTGCCGCGCATCGCATCACCCGTGAACGTCCGGGCGCGATGGTCGGCATCATCATGGGCACCGCTCATGTGTCGCAGATCGAGGCGCCGCTCGAAGTCGCACGCCTGTGGCGCGAGCGCATGGCCTGAGCGCATGGCCTGAGCGACGCTCACCCGGTGCGAGCCGTTTCATGATCGGATTCCCCGGCCGGGCCTTCGCCGAGGGTGCGTCCACCGTGCAGTGAAGGGCAACCTTGCTGCGCCAGTATCCGAGGCCGGAGACGTCGAGTCGGGGTCCTGCCGGTGCCGAATGAATGCCGGAATGAGAAGGGGGCGACCACCGGATGGTGATCGCCCCTTCGCTGGGAGCGGCTATTTGTCGACGGTCCGCTTGGGTCCGGCGAACCAGTGCCTCACCGATACCTGCCACCAGACCGCGAGGAAGACCAAGGTGCCACCGGTGAGGAGGGGCGCGTAGTTCACGGCCGTCCAGGTGAAGTCCTTGTTGCCCGGCGTTCCAGCCGGTGTGAAGGGCAGGATGAAGTAAATGGAGATGATGACGATCTCAGCCGAGGCCAGCAGGTTCATCCACTTGTACTTCTTGCCCAGGGTCCACTCACCCGGCTGGAACTTGTCACCGTGGGTCCAGCGCAGCCAGATGGGGATGAGGAAGGCCAGGTACAGGCCGATGACCGCGACGGATACGACCGCGTAGAACGCCGTGGGTGCGCCGGTTGGGCTCTTCCACAGTGCAGGCAAGGTGATGACGACCCCGATGATGGCCGAGGCCAGCACCCCGTTCACCGGCACGCGGTGCTGGTTGACCTTGGCCAGACGACGATGCCCGGGGACGGCACCGTCACGCGAGAAGGCGAACATCATGCGCGACGATGAGGTGAGGCAGGCCGTGGTGCAGAAGATCTGTCCGGACGTGGTGATGAACATGACCAGCTTGAACAGTGCCGGCGAGAGGGCGGTGGCGAAGATCTGGATGACCGAGCCCTGGCCATATGGATTCACCTTGGGATCGAGCGAGTTGATGGCATCGACCTTGTATGCCGCCCACAGGAACGAGAGCAGCAGGATGTAGCCACCGATGGCCGAGTAGAAGATCGACTTCCAGATGCCCTTGGCGGCTGCCAGGTGCGCACCTCTCGTCTCCTCGGCGAGGTGCGCTGAAGCGTCGAATCCGGTGATCGTGTACTGCGTGAGCAGGAAACCCAGCGGCAGCACGTAGAACCAGTAGGAGCCGTCGCCGAAGCCGCTGTTGTTGATGCGGGTGCTGAAGATCCACGACAGCGACTGGTGGCTCGACGGCGTGAACACGCAGATGAGCACCACCAGCGCCGAGCCGAAGACATGCCACCACACCGAGACGTTGTTGATCACGGCCAGCAGGTGTCCGCTGAAGATGTTTACCAGCGTCACGAGCACCATGATGACCAGGAACCAGAAGAACTGCTGGAGCAGGTATTCGCCGCCAAGGAAGGAGTTGGCGTACGTGTCCGAGAAGGAGTCGATGAAGATGTTGAGGAAGGTTGCCGCGCCGTATGCCACCGACGCCACCACGGCGAGCAGACCGATCAGGTTCAGCCACCCGGTGTAGTAGCCCGCGCGCGGGCCACCGAGCCGGGATGCCCACCAGTAGATGCCGCCCGAGGTGGGGTAGGCCGAGGCCAGCTCCGCCATGCAGAAGCCGATGATGAGGATGAAGGCGGAAATCAGGGGCCAGCCCAGTGAGATGGCGACCGGGCCACCGTTGTTCCAGGCCTGCGCGAAGGTGGTGAAGCAACCAGCGAGGATGGAGATGATGGAGAACGAAATGGCGAAGTTGGAGAAGCTCGACCACGAGCGGTTGAGTTCCTGTTTGTATCCGAGCTCGGCGAGACGACGTTCGTCGTCGCTGAGAATCTTGTCTGTCACGCGACCTCCTGCAAGGACTGCCCGGTTTGGAACCTGTACGGGTTTCCCGAAGTGTTGTGCGACGTCGGGAGCAACGGAAGTGAACGTTCCGTCGCCAGAGTGCTCCTGCGGCAGCCTGCAGGTCTGGCGCTTGCTGTGGTGTGTTTCACGCGTGGAAGTGACGAAAGACCCGGGGCAGCGCCTTTCGGCGCAGGCGGTTGCGGTGGTGTCCACCAAACACGAGCGGAATGTGCGTCGAGCGGCATTCCGCGAAATCAGTCGCTAGGGCACACTCGCAGCGACACAAGGAAGTGAATATGACATCAGCGTTGACGCTGGAACAACTCACTCGCGACATCCACGAAGGCCGTATCGACACGGTCGTGGTCGCGTTCACGGACATGCAGGGACGACTGCAGGCCAAGTTCATCCATGGCGATTTCTTCCTCAATGAGGTCGCGCCGCACGGCACCGAGGGGTGCAACTACCTGCTCGCGGTCGACGTGGAGATGAACACGGTGCAGGGCTATGACGTCTCCTCATGGGACACCGGGTACGGCGACATGGTGATGCGTTGCGACATGGACACGCTGCGCTACACCACGTGGCGTCCGGGCTCGGCGCCCGTCATCGCGGACCTGCTCGATCACCACGGACACGGGGGGGCCGTGTCGCCGCGACAGATCCTGCAGCACCAACTCAACCGCCTGCGCGAGATGGGCATGATCGCGCTCGTCGGCACCGAGCTCGAGTTCATCGTGTTCGACGACAGCTATGAGCAGGCCTGGGACAACGGCTACCGCCACCTGACGCCCTCCAACCGCTACAACGTCGACTACTCGATGCTGGGCTCGGCCCGCGTCGAGCCATTGCTGCGCGACATCCGCCTGGCCATGGCCGCGGCCAACCTGACCGTCGAATCGGCGAAGGGCGAATGCAACTTCGGCCAGCACGAGATCGCCTTCCGCTTCGCGGACGCACAGACCACCTGCGACAACCACGTCATCTACAAGACCGGCGCCAAGGAGATTGCACACGCGCACGGCAAGTCGCTCACCTTCATGGCCAAGTACAACGAGCGCGAGGGCAACTCCTGCCACATCCACCTGTCGTTCCGCGGCCTGAACGGCGAACTGGTGCTCGCCGATGACAACGACGCAGAGCAGGGCCTGTCCGCACTGGGTCGCGCGTTCATCGCCGGCCAGCTCGCGCACATGCGCGACCTCGGCATGCTGTACGCGCCGAACATCAACTCCTACAAGCGCTACCAGCCCGGCACCTTCGCGCCGACCGCCATCA
>JAJXSV010000347.1 GCA_021784375.1 Actinomycetes bacterium
CCCCACCGTGATCGCGGTAGCGACCGCCTATGCCAACGCCCTGGGTCTTCCGCTGCTTGATGCCGGACGAACGCTGTCGAAATCCACCACGGCTGCCATCAGGAATCTGAAGTTGATGGGCGGTGTGGCCATCGGGGACAGCAACCACCTGTCCGATCGCACCCTTGCCGCCCTGCCCGGTGTCACCCGCATTATCGGTAAGGACCTTGCATCCACGTCCTTTGTGCTCGCCCGCGCCCTCCCCAAGGGCAAGCCCACGCTGGTGCTGGACACCGCCACCGGGGCAGATCCGCTGGCCCTCATCGCGCAAGCCCAGCGGGGTGAAGCGCAATTGCTGCTAGCCCCCGGCGAGCTCCCCACTGCACAGAAGTTGTGGTTGACGGCCCGGGCTGACCTGACCGGTCTCTTGGTCTCTCCCCGCGTAGCGCGCGAAACGGCCGTGGCCATCGCGCGCTTGATCGGTGACCGAGGAGCTCTCGGCGCGCTGCCCGCGCTGCCCGTCAAGCCCGCTGCACCGGTGGTCGTGCCACAGCAATTCAGTTTCTCCGGAAGCGGTTTCGGCCATGGCGTGGGAATGTCGCAGTGGGGCGCATACGGCATGGCCAAGGAGAGCAATACGGCCACGCAGATCCTGCAGCACTACTTCACGGGCAGCGTTGTCGCGCCCATCGATGACACCATGGACGTGAACGTCTCGCTGTCATCGCGCGTCGCATCGCAGTCCTTCCGTCTCGAATCGCTGGGCGACCCCACTTCGACCCTGGAGATGACGGCCGCCGACGGCAGCGTGCACCTGCTCGCCATCAATGACGTGGTGACAACCAAGTACGTCAGCGGCAGGATCGAGGTTTCGGTCTCTGGTGTCACGCCGGTGCCCGCCTTCACGACCACCTCGCTCACCTTCCGCTGGCCCGGCAATCGCGAGACCACCACGGCCACCGGCGGACCGGCCGTGTTGCGAGTGGCAGGACCGGGAGTGTCCATTGCCAAGGGCGGTCGTTATCGATATGGCTACGTCTCGGTCACGGTCGCCAAGCTGTCCGGTGCGTTGAATCTGGGCTTGCAGGTGAACAACATTCTGCGCCTGCACGACGAGTACCTGTACGGCATCGCCGAAGTCAGTTCCTCGTGGCCGGCAGCGGCCATCCAGGCGCAGATCATCACGGCGCGCTCCTATGCCTACAAGAAGGTGCGAGCCGGGATTCGCAGCGCCTGCGCCTGCAACGTCTATGACGATCCGCGCGATCAGAACTTCACCGGCTACTCCAAACTCGCGGAATCCCGCGGCGCGGGTGCACGCTGGAAGGCGGCCGTGGATGGTACGGCGGTGTCTGACAGCCAGGGGTTGGCGCTCACGGTCGGCGGTCAAGTGGTGTCCGCGTACTACTCGGCGGCGGATGGCGGCAAGACGCAGAACAACGAGGATGTATGGGGTGGGGCGCCGCTGTCGTACACACGCAGCGTCGATGACCCGTGGTCACTCACGTACGCCGCATCCAATGTGTCGCGCTGGGTGCCGAGATCCTTCAGCCAGGCGCAGATGGCCACGGCTTTCGGAGCTCCCGACGTGGCCTATCTCGACCTCTCAAATCGCTATCCGTCCGGTGCCGTGGACGTTGCAGTGGCCATCTCCTCCTCCGGTCAGCGTTTCACACTGGGAGCTGAGACGCTGAAGTCCCGTCTCAACAGTGGGCTCTCGGACGCCGAGGTGCTGGCCCGGGGTATTCCCTCGGTCTGGATGTGGCGTGTCGATACCGAGGTGCCGACATCCAGTGCGGCCGCGTCAGCCATGCAGATGTCGGCGGGCACCACCAGTGTGGGCGCCCGTCTGTCGGGCGCGCTCTCATCAACTGTGGTGTTGCTGCAGGCTTCGGCCAGTGACTCAGCCAGCGTCATGGCTGCCGATCCGGTTCTGGCCCTGGCGTCGGCCTACGCGGGAGCCCGAGGCGCAGGACTCTTCATCAACACCGGACAGACGCTGGACGCGGCGATCAAGAACGAACTCCTGCGCCGCAGGACCACGCAGGTGGTGCTTGTCGGACGCGTACCACCGACGTTGGTGACAACGCTGGTCTCGCTCCGGATCGCCAGCATCAACATCGATGCCCCAACCGCGTCTGCGCTGTCCGTGCTCCTGGCACGCGCCCTCGACCCTGGGCTTCGCATGCCGATCGTGCTTGTCTCGCAACAGGATTCCCGCTCACAGCCGTTAGCCGTCTCGTTGGCGGCGCGCACGCACGCGCCATTGATCATGCTCGATGGAGGAGCCATTTCGAGCGAGGTGTCGTCGTATGTCGCCAGCCAACAACCGACCTCCGCCGTAGTGGTCGGATCGGCAGAGGTGCTCCCCGATGCGCTGGTCGCGGGGCTGGCCACCAACATCTCCCGCTTGACCACCGGTGACCTGAAACTGGCGGCGATCGTCTCGAGTTCCCAGGTCTTCGACTCCTCTACATCGGCAGTGGTCGTCGCCAGTCCACTCGCGCCGATGGCGGCGCAATTGATAGCAGCGGGGAGTGGACTTCCCTTCTTCTATGTGGATCCACCGGTACCCCCGGAGAGCACCACCGCCACTGCCATCGCCATGCCCGCAACGGTGCTCCCCGATGAACTGATGGCCCTGATCCCGCGCCTGCCGGCATTCACCCTCGTGTTCCGTGTCGGCGTGGATGCGCCCACCATCGCACGATTGCGCAACGATTAGTTGGCGCTGGCTGTGCCACCATTGGCCCGTGCTTGAAGCAATCCTCCTCGTCGGTGGCCAGGGAACGCGTTTGCGTCCCCTCACCATCGAGACCCCGAAGCCCATGCTGCCGGTCGCCGGGAAGCCGTGCACCGAACACCAGATCGCGAGGCTGCGCGAAGCCGGAGTCACCCGGGTCATCCTCGGCACTTCCTACCGGGCCGATGTCTTTGCCGAGTACTTCGGGGACGGATCACGCTTCGGCGTCGAATTGGTGTGCGTCACGGAGGAGGTGCCGTTGGGCACCGGAGGCGCCATCCGCAATGTCGTGGATGCGCTGCAATCCGGCGCCGACGATCCCGTGCTCATACTCAACGGTGATGTGCTCAGCGGCCATGACATGGCCGCTCAGGTGGCGCACCACCGGAAGCACGACGCAGATGTCACGCTGCACCTCATCAATGTGGACGATCCCCGTCCCTTCGGCCTGGTGCCCACGGACTCCGACAACCGGGTCACGGCCTTCCTTGAGAAGCCGCAGACGC
>JAJXSV010000034.1 GCA_021784375.1 Actinomycetes bacterium
GGTCTCCCCGGCCTTGATCTGCAGATTCACGACGTCCACTGCGCGAAAGGGCTTGCGCTTGGTGCCGAAGTCGACGACCAGGTCTTCAACGCTGAGCAGGGGCTCGGTCATAGCGTGACTCCTTCGAGGATCTTGAGGCAGCGCACCTCGCGGTCGGCACTGATGGTGAGCGGAACGCGTGCTGCCTCACAGCGTGCGTCGGCCTGGAAACAGCGCTCGGCGAAGCGGCAGCCCACCGGCCAGCCCACCGGGAGTGGGACGGTACCGGGGATGGTGGGCAGGTGCGTGGTTCCCGCCTCGCCACCGGCGCTGTCGACATGCTCAACGTGCGGTGAGGACTCCAGCAGGCCCTTGGTGTACGGGTGCTTCGGATGCATGAAGACGTCCTCAACGCTGCCCTGCTCGATGACCTGACCGGCGTACATGACGACTGCACGATCGCAGATGTCGGCCACCACACCGAGGTCGTGGGTGACAAGGATGAGCGCCATGCCATTGCGCTGTTGCAGGTCACGCAGCAGGTCGAGGATTTCGGCCTGCACCGTCACGTCCAGCGCGGTGGTGGGCTCATCGGCGACGAGCAGGTCGGGGTCGCCGGTGAGGGCGATGGCGATGGCGACGCGCTGGGCCATGCCTCCCGAGAGCTGGTGGGGGAAGCGCACGCCCACGGCGGCGGGGTCGGCGATGCCGACGGCGGCCAGCAGTTCGTAGGCGCGCTTCCTGGCCTGCTCCTTGTTGAAGCCGTGGTGGATGCGCAGTGGCTCCACCAGTTGCGAGAGGACGCTGTAGGCGGGGTCGAGCGCGACCATGGGCTCCTGCGAGATGTAGCCGATACGTGAGCCGCGCATGGGAGCCCAGACATCCGTGTTGTCCGGCGTCATGGTGACACCGTCGAAGGTGACACTGCCGCCGACCTGGGCCACGTTCGCCGGCAGCAGCCCGAGCATGGCCAAGGCGGTGAGTGTCTTGCCACAACCGGATTCGCCGACCAGGCCGATGGTCTCACCGCGGCGCAGCTTGAAGGACACGCCGTCGACCAGGGTGAGGATGTTCTTGTCAGGCAGGATGGCGCCGACCTTGAGGTTGTTCACCGTCAGCAGTGCACTGGGATCGATCTCGCGCTTGGGCTCCGGTGCCTCTTCGGCGCGTGGTGCCTTGGTGCGCGCGGTGACCAGGTTGCCGAGGCCGGCCAGCGGTGTCGACTCCTGGATGGCGTCGGCGATGAAGTTGGCGGAGAGCACGGTGAAGATGAGCACCGCGCCGGTCGGGACCATCAGCCAGGGCTGGTTCTCGAGTTGGCTCTGGGCCAAGGTGATGAGGCCACCCCAGGTGGGGATCGGCGGTGCGGGTGCGATACCGAGGAAGGCGAGGCCGGATTCCATGAGCAGCGTGGCGCCGAAGGCGCTGGAGATCTGGATGAAGAGCGGCGAGAGCACGTTGGGCATGATGTGACGGAAGATGATCGTCATGCGGCCGATGCCACTGACGAACGCCGCGTCCACGTAGAGCTCTCCGCGAGCCGCTAGCGCCGCGGCACGAACCTGACGCATGAAGCCGGCGGAGAACATGATGCCCAGTGCCACCATGGCAAGCGACAGGTTGTTGCCCGAAAGAGCACCCACGGCGATGAGGATGATCATGCCCGGCAGTGCGAACAGGATGTCCGCGACGCGGGCAATGGCCTGATCCACCCGGCCACCGTAGAAGCCCGCGACGAGACCGGCGGGCAGCCCGATGAGAGTCGCCAATCCCACCACGATGAAACCGTGGAAGAACACATCCTTGCCGGCCCACATGATGAGGGAAAGCACATCATGACCGATGAGGTCGGTGCCCAACCAGTGCTTGGAGGAGGGGCCCTGAAGCATGTCCAAGGGGTTGATGGCCGTGAACGAGTAGGGGGCCAACCGTGATGCACCGAAGCTGCCGATCAGGACGATGAGGATCCAGACCGCTCCGATGATGGCGGAAGGCTTCCTCACCACGGCGCGAAGCGGGGAATTCTGCGAGAGTGCCATCAGCTGGTCCTCACCTTCGGGTTGAGCCAGGCATACAGGATGTCAATGGCGAGGTTGACGATGACCACCATGATGGCCGCGAAGATCACGACGCCCTGCACGATCGGGACGTCCTTGTTCTGGATGGCGGTTTGCACCAGGTTGCCCAGACCCTGCAGTGCGAAAACCTGCTCCACGATGATGGAGCCGCCGAGCAAGCCGATGAACTGGAAGCCGAGCACCGTGAGCACGGGGGCGGCCGCATTGCGCAGGGCGTGCTTGAAGAGCACCGAGTTGCGCTTGACACCCGCCGCCATGAGCGTGCGCACGTAGTCGCGGCTCAGCGTGGTGAGCAGCGCGGCGCGTGCCTGGCGGGCGACGGTGGCGGAGCCGGCCAGCGAGACGGCGGCGACAGGGAGGATCCAGGACTTCACCCAGCCCCAGGGGGAGTCGGAGAACTGCACCCAGTTCACGGCCGGCAGCCACCTCAGCTTGAGGGAGAAGATCAGGATGAGGAGCACGGCGAACCAGAAGTTGGGGATGGCATTGGAGATGCCGGCGAAGACCCGCACCAGGCGATCGACGAAGCCGCCGCGGATCACGGCGATGGTGCCGAGTGTGATGCCGATGAGGAAGGCGAAGACGGTGGCCAGCACTGCAATGGTGGTGGTGATGGGCAGCGCGGGGGCGATGGCCTGCCACGTGGTCTGACGGGTGATGATCGAACTGCCGAAGTCACCATGCAGGATCTGGCCCAGCCAGCTGAAGTACTGGACGAGGAGCGGCCGGTCGAGACCCATCAGATGACGCAGCCGCGCGATGTCGGCTGCGGTTGCCGACTGACCGAGGATGGTCTGTGCGGTGTCACCGGGGATGAAGCTCACCAAGAAGAAACTGAGGGTGGCGACCACCCACATGAGCGGGACCGCGAAGGCGAGTCGCCGCAGGATGACTTTGAGCACTGCAAGCTCCGATGGTTGAGGCGTGGGACGACGATGGGGGCATCACAAGGGAGAGAGCGATGCCCCCATCGACCATTCAGTTGTGGATGGTGCGTTTGCCGACTACTTCGGGAGGTAGCCCTGGATGCTCGGCATCACATTGCCCACGGTGAAGACCAGACCCTTGATGACCTTCGGGTTGTAGGCGTAGTAGTAGGTCGGACGCTCCAGCGGGACCTCAAGGGCGTTCTCCAGAGCGTACTTTCCAACAGCCTGTCCGTCGGCCTTGAGCGCCTTGGGCTTGCTGGCGGCCAGGTAGGTGTCGAGAAGCGACATGATCTTGGGATCGCTTTCGCCAAGGCCATTGAGACGCACCTTGCCGGGACCGAAGAGATCGTTCACCACGCTGGGCACCGAGGCGGCACCGTAGGGGAAGAAGTAGCCGTTGTACTTCGGCAGCGCGATGGCCGAGAAGTAGGACGCCATCGACTCGTTGGTGATGTTGAGCGTCACGCCCACAGCCTTGAGATCGTTCTGCACGATCTGGGCGATGGCAGCGAAGGTGGGATCGGCGAGGCCGGCCACGTTGATCGAGAGGCCGTTGGCGTATCCGGCGGCTGCCAGCAGTTGCTTGGCCTTGGTGGGGTTGTACTTGTAGTAGTTGTCCCATGACGGATTGAAGGCGTCGACACCCTTGGGGAAGGACTGGCTGGTGGGGTCGCCGAAGGCACCGAACTGGTCACGGTTGATCGCGTAGTTCAGGGCCTGGCGGACGCGCACGTCACCGAGTGCCTTGTTGTTGTCGCCGTTGCGGTCGGTGAGCGCCAGGCGCATCACATCGACGTCCCAGGTCTTCACCGCGAAGCCGGCATTGCTGACAGCGGGCATGTCGAAGTTGCCCACCTGGGCCATGTCGACATCACCGGAGCGGAGCGCGTTGGCACGGGCGGTGGCGTTGGTGTAGATGCCGTAGTCGACCTCATCCCAGGGGTAGGCCTTCTTCAGCGCCGCGCCCTTGAGCCAGTAGTTGGGGTTGCGCACGAACGTGTAGCGCGAGCCCTTGGTGGACTTGGACCAGTCCAGCATGTAGGGACCGGTGCCGTCCGTGGCGGTGAGAAGTGCCGTCAGGTTGCCGGTCTTGTCAGCGGTGGCGATGGCCTTGGGGGAGACCATGTAGCCCATGTTGAGCGACAGCCACAGGAGGAGCTGGTTGTCCGGGCTCTTGAGGTTGATCTGCACGCTGTAGGGGCCGAGCACCTTGACGCTGTCGACGTTGTTCAGGGAACCCGAACGCGGGCCCGGGTAGTGGTTGACCACGACGCGGTCGAGATTGGCCTTGACGACGTTGGCATTGAAGGCGGTTCCGTCGGTGAACTTGACGCCCTTGCGGAGCGTGAGGACCAGTGCCTTGTTGCCCTTCCACACCCACTTGGTGGCGAGGTCCGGGTCATATCCCGAGTAGTTGGGACGGACCTTGATGAGCGAGTCATAGGCGGTGGCCATGATCGGGCGGTAGTGACCGTCGGACATGGCGTAGGGATCGAAGGGCATCGTCACATCGACGGCCGATCCGATCCTCAGGACCTTGGGTGCGGCGGCATTGGCCGCCGGGGCGACTGCGATCATCGTGGCGGCGACGGCCGTCACGGTGAACGCAGCAGCGATTCGCTTACGAAGCACTGGTTCCTCCAAATAGTTTGTGCGGCCTGCTCCTGCACGCCTCACGCGTCTTGGAGCAAGTGTGGAAAGCGCGAATCGCTGCATCAATCCGTTGTCATGAGTTGCCGAGCCAGCGTATGCCGCAAGTGCCGCTTGAGACGCAATCGTTATCAATCCGATGTCCATACGACGGTTGATCGTTATGCAAGCACCCTCCAGGCGCACGAATTCCCCATGGGTGCCAAGCACTTTCCCCGGGCCCTTGGTCCCACACGTGCTGCGGACGTGTCACGAATGCGTACGACAAGGGGCTGGTGGATGCATCCACCAGCCCCCGTCATGCGAGTGCCGTCAGCGCTTGACGCGTGCGTTGCCCTTCCAGATCGACCACACCTGCTCCTCGTCGGCAGGTGCGCCGTAGTCGGTGATCGAAGTGGCAGCGAGAGCGCCCGTGGCCCAACCGAACTGCATGCAGCGCTCGGCCTCCCAGCCCTTGAGGATGCCGTACAGCATGCCGCCAACGGAGCCGTCGCCACCTCCGATGCGGTCAAGCACACCGATCTCACGCAGGGCAGCAACATGGATCTGCCCGTCGCCGAACACGATCATGCCCCACTTGTGGAGATTGGCGCTCACGACTTCACGGAGCGTGGTGGCGATGAACTGGGCCCTGGGATAGGCCGCACGGATGCGACCGATCATCTCGGTGAAGCCCGCGATGTCGTCGTCGATACCCTTGCCACCGGCCTCGGGTCCTTCTATGCCGAGGCAGAGTTGGAAGTCCTCCTCATTGCCGATGAGGATGTCGCACTCGCTGGCAATCTCATGGAAGGCGGCGGAGAGTTCTGCCTCCCGTCCCTTCCAGAAGGTGGCGCGGTAGTTGAGGTCGAACGAAATCGCGGTTCCGTGCTGCTTGGCGGCCCGCACCAGAGCCAGACAGAAGGCACTGGTCTCTGGTGACAGCGCGGCGATGAGGCCGGAAACATGCAGGATCTGCACGCCCTCCTCACCGAACAGGCGATCGAGGTCGAAGTCCTTCACGCTCAGGGTGCGTCCGACCTCACCGGCGCGGTCGTTCCAGACGCGCGGTCCCCGACTGCCGTATCCGGAATCCGCGATGTTGAACTGGTGGCGGTACCCCCAGGGGCCGCCCTGCGGAACCTCGGGTCCCTCATAGCTCATGTTCCGCGAGCGCAGGTTGGCCTTGATCATGGCCGCGATGGGGCTGCCCTCGACGAAGTTGGTGAGCACCTTGACCGGTAGCCCCAGATAGGAGGCAATGCTGGCAACGTTGGTTTCCGCGGAGGACACCTGCATCAGGAAGCGGTCACTGGTGTGCACGCCCTGGCCGCCTTCAGGCGTGATGCGGATGCCCATGCTCGTCGGCACAACCAGTGCCCAGCGGGCGTTCTTGCGCAATTCCATGTTCATCGAGCCTTTCCGGTCAGCGCTGGCTACTTGGTGAATTCGTCGAGCACGGTGTCGATTGCGGCAAGCAGATCACCGTCATTGAGCAGATTGGGGGCGACGATGGCCAGCATGCCGCGCAGCGTGTCGTGCACATCCGGCGCCACCGCCGCCAGCAACTGCTCCTTGGCCACGTCGTTGACGTCACCGCGCTGCAGATACAACGCATAAGCAGCCAGGCCGCGCAGCACCGCGATCGGCATTTCCCCCCGCTCGCGCAGAACGCTGAGCGCGGGCACCCAACGCACCGGGATCTTGAGTGAGCCGTCGGTGCCGATCTGCGCGAGCAGATGGCGGATGCGCGGGTTGTCGAAGCGTTCGGTCAAGGCCTGTGTGTACGCAGAGAGTCGTGCCCTGTCGCCTTCGAGCACGGTGAGGGCGGAGTCCCACCAGGACTGCGCGGTGGCGCGACAGAAAGCATCGGTCATTGCATCGGCGACGGTCTCGCAGCCGCGCATCATGCCCACGTACGCAAGCAGCGAATGGCTGCCGTTGAGCAACCACAGTTTGCGGCGCTCATTGGAGTCGATGTCGTTGGTGAAGGTGGCGCCGGCACTTGCCAAGTCTGGGCGCCCTGCTGGGAATTCACCGTCGATGACCCATTCGCCGAAGGGTTCGGTGATGATGGGCGCAGCGTCATGCATACCGATGCCCTGCTCGACCCGGGCCAGGTCCTCGTCGGTGGGACGGGGCGTGATGCGATCCACCATGGTGGTGACGAAGGAGACGTTCTCACGGATCCAGGTGGCCAGGCTGGGATCCAGCAGCTCGGCCGCCGCCATGGTCACCTGACGCATGATGGTGCCGTTCTCCAGCAGGTTGTCGCACGACATCAGGGCCACCTTGCCGGCGTCGGCAGCGCGGCGGGCCTGGAGCCCCAGCACCAGGCGGGCCGGCGTGGAGAGCACATCGATAGCACCGCTCCTGAGTTTGGCCAGGTCGGCGACGAACGTGGGGTCGTCGGCCAGCAGGCCCCCCTTGCGATCGGAGAGGTAGCCGGCTTCGGTCACAGTGGTGGAGATGATGGCCACGCTGGGGGAGGCGCAGAAGTCGACCCAGGCCTGGTACTCCTCGGCATCGTGTGCGACCGCGATCGACTCGATCAGTTCGTACCTGTCACCGGCCGCTGCCGTGAAGGCGATGGTGTAGACGTTGTCCTGCGAATTCAGGGCCGCGGCCGTACCGGCCGTGCGGCCCTCGAAGGCCGCGTAGCCCCACTCGGCAGCATCCGCGGCATGCTGCGTGTACCAGGCCTGGTGGGCGCGGTAGAAGTTGCCGAGGCCGAAGTGCACCATGCGAACGGGCGGCGCGGAGCGGGTGCGGGTCAGGAAGTTGCTCACAGGTTGAATACCTCTCGAGGTCCGGAGTTGGTCCAGCGTTCGGCAACCGTGAGTGCGGTGGCCTTGGAAATACGGTGTTCTGCCACCTGCTGCGCCAGGAAACCGGCGTCAAGGCGACGCGACATGTCGTGCCGGGCAGGGATGGAAAGGAAGGCGCGGGTGTCGTCGATGAAGCCCGAGTAACGGCTGAAACCGGCGATTTCCGAGGTCGATTCACGCCAGCGGCGGATGGCGTTGGGGTTGTCGTGGAACCACCAGGGCGAGCCCACGTAGACGGAGGGGTAGAACCCCGCGAGTGCGGCCATCTCGCGCGCCCAGCCGCTTTCGTCCAGCGCGAAGAGGACGACCTTGAATTTGGGGTGTTTGCCGAAGTCGTTCAGCACCTCGCGCAGGGCATTGACCCACTCCACCTTGAGCGGGATGTCGTGGCCCGTGTCCGCGCCGTAGGCCTCGAAGGAGGCCTGGTGGTGATTACGGAAGACGCCGTGGTGCAAGGTCATGACCAGGCCGTCCTCGGTCGCCATGCGTGCCATTTCCCACATCATGTGGCGGCGGAAGGCGTCAGCACCGGCCTGATCGATCTGACCGGCACGCGCGAGATCGAACAGGCGCGCCGCATCGTGATCGTCGAGGCGGGTCATGTAGGCGTCGAGGTGGCTGTGATCCGTGGAGACTCCGCCCATCTGCTTGAAGAACCAGCGACGGTTCTGCAGGGCATCGCGGTAGCCCCAGTAGTTGCCCGTGTCCATGGCAGCGGCGGCGCCCAGCTGGTTGACCGCATCGTTCCAACCCGGCTTCAGCGCTTCGAGGTAGCGATCGGGACGGAAGGTGGGGATCACGCGACCGGTGAAGGTGGGGTCATCGCGCAGGGCCTGGTGCGCCTGCAGGCCGTCGGCGGGATCGTCCGTGGTGGCCAGCAACTCGATGCGGAAGCGTTCGAGCAGCGCACGTGGACGGAAGCTGGGCTTGACCAGCCGGCTGGAGATGCGGTCGTAGATGGCGTCCGCTGTGGCGGCCGAGGGCACCTCGCGCACGCCGAAGATCTCGGCGAATTCGCTCTCGAACCAGTACTGCACGGGTGTTCCCGCATAGAGGTCCCAGCGTTCACAGAAGCGGCGCCACACGGCTCGCGCCTGCTCCTCGGAGAGGGGGCCCTGGCCCACCCCCAGGTCCGAGAGTTCCACGCCACTCGCATGGAGTAGGCGGGTCGTGTAGTGATCGGGTGTGATGAACAGGGTGGCGGGGTTGTCGAAGGGCTCATTGCGCAGCAGCAGATTGGGGTCCACATGCCCGTGGGGCGAGATGATCGGTAGTTCTGCGATGGACTCGTAGATGCGACGCGCGAGCTTGCGGACCGCGGGGTCGACGGGCAGCAGCCGATCAGGGTGTGGGGACAGGATCTCGTGCGACATGTGGGTAAGCCTCAACGCGCACTGCTTCCAGAGCCAGTTGTTGCCACCCCTTGCATCGCGGCGCTGGGACCCCCTTGTTCCGGTCGCCAGCAGCGCCCATGCTTCGACACATGCAGGTTCCCGCGAAACTCATGAAGAATCCAGACGGCGGCGTCGCGACCATCGGCTCGGCCTCCGGCTACCTCTCGCCCGACGAGGTCTCCGCCTTTGTGGCAGCGCAGTTCGAGCGTATCGATGTGGATGGCAAGCGCGTCACCCTGATCCTCCCGGATGACACCCGCTCCTGCCCCTTGCCGGTGCTGCTGCCCCTGATCTACCAGGCGCTCGCCCCGCGGGCCAGCGAACTCACGGCGCTCATCGCCCTGGGCACCCATGCCGCGATGACGGACGAGGCCATCAACAAGTTCTTCGCTGCGGGCGAGGACGTCAAGCAGCTCTACCCCAAGATGACATTCGTCAACCACGAATGGTGGAAGCAGGAGACCTTCGCCGACCTCGGTGAGGTGAGCGCCGCCCAGTTGAAGGAGATCTCCGAGGGCCGTCTCGATTACGCGGTCCCCGTCGAGATCAACAAGTTGGCGAGTGACGCGGACGTCTCCATCGTTGTGGGCCCGGTCTTCCCGCACGAGGTGGTCGGGTTCTCGGGCGGCGCCAAGTACTTCATGCCCGGTGTTGCCGGCCACGCCATCATCGACGCCTCGCACTGGCTGGGCGCACTTATCTCTTCCGCGACCATCATCGGGTCGCCGGGCATCACGCCCGTGCGGGCGCTTATCAACGAGGCAGTCGGCCGCGTCAACGCCGACGTGTACGCGCTCTGCCTGGTGGTGCAGAGCGGTCCGGGCAACCTGCACGCCATGGCCTTCGGCGGCGCGCATCCGGCATGGGAGGCCACCTCGGCCATCTCTTCCGGCACGCATATCACCTACCTCGAGCGCCCGGTCAAGCAGGTGCTCTCCATCATCCCCGGTCGCTACCAGGACATCTGGACGGCCGCCAAGGGCATGTACAAGGTGGAGCCGGCCATTGCCGACGGCGGCGAGGTCATCATCTACGCGCCGCATGTGAAGGAATTCGCCTTCTCGCACCCCGAACTGGAGCAGATCGGCTACCACTGCATGCCCTTCTTCACCGAGCAGTGGGACAAGTACGGCCACTTCCCGGGCGGTCTGCTGGCCCACTCCACGCACCTGCGCGGGCAGGGCACCTACAGCGCCGAAGCTGGTGAGCACTGCCGCATCACCGTCACGCTGGCCACTGGCATCAGCGAGGAACGCTGTCGGGCCATGAACCTCAATTACCTCGATCCGGCGACGCTCGATATCGACGCCTTCCCCAAGGACGATCCCGATTACCTCTTCGTCCCGCACGCCGGGGAGATGCTCTTCCGCCTGAAGTAGCCGTTGTTGCGCTCCGCCCCGGCCTAGCGACGGCACTGAGTTGAAAGTCCGGGTAAGTGTGCCGTCAGCTAGCTGTTGGCGGGGCCGGTGGAGTTGCGCAGGATGAGCCGGGTGGGCAGCAGCGTGGGCTGCACCTTGATGGGCTTGCGCGAGCGCACCAACTCCAGCAGCAGGGTCATGGCGGTGGTGCCCATGGCGCGCAAGGAGGCGGCAACCGTGGTGAGCGATGGCGTCACCAGGTCGGAGCCGTAGGAGTTGTCGAAGCCGACGACGCTCACATCTTCCGGGATACGCAGGCCGTTGCCCTGCAACTGCTTCATGAAGCCGATGGCCAGCAGGTCGTTGTAGGCGATGACAGCGGTGGACGGATGGGCGAGGAAATCATCCGCCGCGGCGGCTGCCCCCATCACAGTGGGAGTGAGCGGGCCGATGCGACGGACGCGGATCTCGGATTCTGCAGCGGCGGCGCGAATGGCAGCCCAGCGAACACCATCGGACCAGCTGGCCTCAGGACCTGCCAGATAGACGATGCTCTCGTGGCCCAGTGACACCAGGTGCTCGACTGCCAACTGCACGCCATGTTCGTTGTCCGCGACCACGGAGGGCACATCACTCACAATGCGGTTCAGCAGCACCAGCGGCTTGCGCTGCGCTGTGGCGCGGATGGCCGAGTCACTCATGCGGGAAGTCGCCAGCACGATGCCGTCGACCAGGTTGAGGGCACGATCAAGTGATTCGCGCTCGTACTTCGCCGATTCCTGCGAGTCGGACAACACCATGGTGTAGCCGTTCTGGCCGGCAATGGATTCCGCACCGCGAATGATCGCGAAGAAGAAGGGATTGGTTATGTCCGAGACCAGAATGGAGACCAGTTGGCTGTTGGTGCGCTGGGGTGCGAGCACGAGCGGCGAGGTGCGGTAGCCGAGCTGTTCGGCGATCTCCTGGATGCGATTGGCGGTAGCACTGTTGACGCGACCGGGCCTTGAAAACGCGCGGGAAACGGTCGATGGGGCCACGCCAGCGGCCTTGGCCACGTCATAGATCGTGGGTGCGCTCGCGCGCACCGATTCCTCGTCCAACCGAACCTCCAGGCCGTTGCCAAGCATGGCAACAACGGCAATCGGTGGCAACGGCTTGTTGCCGCTAGGTTGCGATGGGAAATTGCAGCAAGCAATGGGAGGCAGTCATGAGCACTGATATCGGCGTCATTGGAATGGGCGTCATGGGGGCGAATCTGGCCCGCAATTTCGCCCGTCACGGCTACTCGGTGTCCGTGTATGACCGCAGCCAGACCCAGGTCGACAACTTCGTGGCCAAGCACGCACTCGAGGGCGAATTCGCTGCGACCCTTTACCTGCAGGACTTCGTGGACTCCCTGGTGCAGCCCCGCCGCATTCTCATGATGGTGCCGGCCGGTGCTCCCACCGATGCCGCGATCGACGAGATCCTGCCACTGCTGGCGCCCGGCGATGTGCTGCTCGACGGCGGCAATTCCTATTTCGGTGACACCCGCCGTCGCGAGGACGCCATTCGCCCCACCGGTGTCCGCTTCTTCGGCGTCGGTGTTTCCGGTGGCGAGGAAGGCGCCCTCAACGGTCCTTCGATCATGCCCGGTGGTGACCCCGAGGGCTACGCCATCATCGGCCCGCTGCTGGAGTCGATCGCGGCCCGCGTCGATGACGACCCCTGCTGCGCCTGGCTGGGCCCGGACGGCGCCGGCCACTTTGTGAAGATGGTGCACAACGGCATCGAGTACGCAGACATGCAGTTCATCGCCGAGACCTACGACATCCTGCGCCATGTCGGTGGCATGGAGCCGGCGGAGATCGCCGATGTGTTCCGCACCTGGAACGCCGGTCGTCTGGGCTCCTACCTGACGGAAATCGCCGTCGAGGTGCTGTCGCACGTCGATGCCAAGAGCGGCAAGGCCTTCGTCGACATCGTCAAGGATGCCGCCGGCGCCAAGGGCACCGGTCGCTGGACGGTGGAGACCGCGCTGGCGCAGGCCATGCCGGTCACCGTGATCGGTACGGCGGTGGATGCGCGCGCACTTTCCGGCCTGAGCGACATTCGCACGGCGGCCCGGCTGGCACTCTCCGGTCCGCAGCCCGGCGCAGTTGATCGTCAGGCACTCATCGACGATCTTGAGCAGGCACTGTGGGCGTCCAAGGTGGTGTCCTACTCGCAGGGCATGTCGCTCATCGCCAAGGCCTCGGACGAGTACAAGTGGCAGATCGACCCCAGCACCGCCATCGCGCTCTGGCGCGGTGGCTGCATCATCCGCGCCAAACTGCTCAAGCAGATCCACGATGCCTTCGCCGCCGATCCGCAGTTGCCAAGCCTCATGGTCTCGCCGACCATCGCTCCCGAACTCAATGCCGCACAGCCGGCATGGCGTCGTGTGGTGGGCTTGGCCGTGGCTTCCGGTGTGCCCGCACCCGGCATCGCGGCCGCCCTGCAGTACGTCGACGTCATGCGTCAGCCGGTGGGCTCCACCAACGTCATCCAGGGCCTGCGCGACTTCTTCGGCGCGCACACCTACCAGCGCAATGACATGGACGGCAGCTTCCACACCCTGTGGTCCGGCGACCGCTCGGAGATCAGCAAGTAATGACACTGATGGCGCTCCGCAGCGCGCCCGCGTTGACCGAGGCCGATGCGGGCCTGCTGGCTGCGGTGTCCGCGCAGTTGCAAGGCATCCGGCGACTGGGCGTGGCTTTCAGTGGCGGAGTCGACTCCGCGGCCCTGCTGGCGATCGCTGCGCATACCCTGGGCACGGAGAACGTATTGGCCCTACTCGGGGTCTCGGCCAGTCTGGCCTCGCGCGAACGTGAGCTCGCACATGCTGTTGCTGGGCAGCTCGGGGTTCGCGTGATCGAGGTGCACACCCGCGAGCTGGAACTCGCCGAGTACCGGCGTAACGACGGTTCCCGGTGCTACCACTGCAAGAACACGCTCTTTCGCACCATCGACCAGGAAGTGGTGACGGCGCACGGTTTGGACGCCGTTGCCTATGGCGAGAACGCAGATGATGCGCTGGCCCGGGATCGCCCGGGTCAACGTGCAGCCACAGAGCATCGCGTACTGCGTCCACTGGCAGCGGCGGGCGTGAACAAGGCGGCAGTGCGCCGCATCGCGGCCGCCTTCCAACTGCCTGTCGCGGACAAACCTGCGGCGCCCTGCCTTGCATCACGGATTGCACCATTCACGGAAGTCACGGAGGCCAAGTTGAGTCAGGTAGAAGCCGTCGAATCGGTGCTCCAGGATCTTGGTTTCACCGATGTTCGCGTACGTCATGTCGGCGATGCGGCACGCATCGAGCTCGATGACAACGAACTCAAGCTGGCCGCGCAGGACGCCATTCGCAAGCAGATAGTGGATGCGGCACGGGCAGCGGGTTTCCAGCACGTGCTGCTGGACCTGGTCGGACTGCGTTCTGGCTCATTCTCGGCGAGTGTGCTGAACTCGCCTCATGGTGCCTGAACCCTTCGAAGACGTCGTTCGCCTCGACCATGCCCGGCGCGAACGGCGGGGCATCGCCGAGGCCATCTTCTGTGAAGGCAAGTCCGAGACCCAGTTGCGCGCCATTGCAGAGATGCTTCGCGAGCGTTCTGAATCCACGCTGTTCACACGGGTGAAGCCCGAACAGCAGCAGTTGCTCGACCAACTGCTTCCCGACGGCCACTGGCATGAAACGGCGCGTATCTTCGCCTGGCCGGGCGTGATGCCCGAGGCCTCGGGCGGGCGTGTAGTGGTGGCCTGTGCCGGTTCCAGCGACGTCCCGGTGGCCATGGAGGCTGCAGTGACGGCTCGCTACCTGGGCCGTGGCACCGAACTCATCACCGATGTGGGTGTGGCGGGCATTCATCGCCTGTTGGCCCACGAGGCCACCCTGCGGGCAGCCGACTGTGTCGTCGTGGTTGCAGGCATGGATGGCGCGCTGCCCAGTGTGGTGGCGGGACTGGTGAGTGCGCCCGTGGTGGCAGTCCCCACCTCGGTGGGCTACGGCGCCGCCTTCGAAGGCATCGCTCCCTTGCTCACCATGCTCAACGCCTGCGCTCCGGGCGTGGCCGTTGTGAATATCGACAACGGCTACGGAGCCGGCCATCTGGCGGCGCAGATCGCCGCGCCCAAGCGCTGAGGCGTCATCCACTCAGTCGGTGGTGAAGTTGCCCCCGGAGCGCCAGCCCGCAGCCGTG
>JAJXSV010000348.1 GCA_021784375.1 Actinomycetes bacterium
CATGCGGGACAACGTGGATGAGCTCGCCGAGATCGTGCGCATCCTCATCGAC
Organism: Actinomycetes bacterium; assembly: GCA_021784375.1. The sequence continues at coordinate 53 of JAJXSV010000348.1, forward strand.
CTCGAGGTGGACATCTGGGAGGTGTTCTTCCTCGTGCACGTCGGCCGTGGCGTGGCCACGGGCGCCTTGACGCCGCAGGAGCACGAGGACGTGTGCCACTTCCTGTGGGACGCCTCGCAGTACGGCTTCATCGTGCGCACCGTGGAGGGCCCGTTCTTCCGACGTGTGGTGAAGACCCGCAGGGAGGGGGGACCGGCGCCGGAGACCGAGCTCTACCAACGCCTTTCCCGCGAACTGCGGGAAGGATGCGGTGAGACCAGGGAGCGCCCGTCGGCGCATACCGCGGCCACTCGTGACGGCAAGGGCATCGTCTTCATCGCCTACGACGGCGAGGTCTACCCCGCGGGCTTCCTGCCCCTCGAGTTGGGCAGCGTGCGTGACAAGCCGCTGGCCGAGATCTACCGGGACACGCCCGTGCTCCAGGACATCCGGGCGTCCCGGTTCTCCGGTCGCTGCGGTGTCTGCGAGTACTCGGACCTCTGCGGTGGCTCCCGTGCTCGCGCCTGGGCGGAGACCGGGGACGTGCTCGGCGAGGACTCCGCGTGCATGTACCAGCCGCTGGTGGTCGCCTGATCCAGGGCGTCGGCATAAAGATGCCGTGAAGACGCGGAGCCGGCGAGCAGGGATTGCGTAATCAGGCCTTCCGATGATGCGCACCGGGGGCGCATCCGGCTAGGAATGTCCCATGGCATCAACGTTGAAGCGCTTCGTGGTCGGCCGCCCCATCGGCAGCGACCGGGCATCGGAGCAACTCATGCCCAAGTGGATGGCCATTCCCATTCTCTGCAGTGACGCGCTCTCCTCCGTCGCATACGCGACCGACGAGATCCTGCTCGTGCTCGGCGTGGGCGGATTGGCGCTCATCGCCAAGGCGCCGTTCGCTGCGGGTGCCGTCATCGCCTTGCTCGTGATCATCGTGATGTCCTACCGCCAGACCTGCTACGCGTACCCCAGCGGCGGCGGCGCCTACGCGGTCTCCCGCGCGAACCTCGGCGTGACGCCGGCGCTCATCGCCGCCAGCTCGCTCATGATCGATTACGTGATGACGGTCGCGGTGTCGATCTCGTCCGGCATCGCCAACTTCGCCTCCGCGTTCCCCTCGATCGCCCCGTACTCGGTGCAGCTGGTGCTCATCTGCATCGCGGTCATCGCCGTGCTCAACCTGCGCGGGGTGCGTGAGTCCGGCACCGCGTTCGCACTGCCGACCTACGGCTTCATCTTCAGCATCCTCGCGCTCGTGGTGTGGGGCGCCTACAAGGTGGTCACGGGTCAGCCGATCGTGGCGCCCACGCAGCCCCTGCACTTCCAGCACGTCGACAACGTCGTCGGCTGGACCATGGCCCTGCTCCTCCTGCGCGCCTTCGCATCGGGCTGCACCGCCCTCACCGGTATCGAGGCCATCAGCAACGCGGTGCCGCACTTCCGCGCGCCGAAGTCCAAGAACGCGTCCACCTCGCTGCTCATCATGATGGGCCTGGCCGTGACCATGTTCGGTGGGACGGCGCTCCTCGCAGCGCACGCCGGCATCAAGATCACCCCCGAGAACTCGATGCTCGGGCTCTCCAAGGATGCCGTGCAGCAGACGGTGCTGGCGCAGTTGAGCTCGGCCATCGGCGGCCAGGGATCGTGGATCTACTACGCGGTGCCGACCTTCACGCTGCTCGTGCTCATCATGGCCGCGAACACCGCGTACAACGGCTTCCCCATCCTCGCCGGCATCCTGGCCCGCGACGACTTCATGCCACGCCAGTTCGCCCGCCGCGGCGACCGCCTCTCCTTCAGCAACGGCATCATCGCGCTCTCGATCGTGGCCGGCTTCCTGGTCTGGATCTTCGACGCGGATGTCTCCAAGCTGATCCAGCTCTACATCCTCGGCGTGTTCCTCTCGTTCACCCTGTCGCAGATCGGCATGGTGCGGCACTGGAACGCCGAGCTCCGCAGCGGGACGAGCACGCTGACGCGCGGCGCCATCAACCGCAAGCGCACGCTGAATGCGGTCGGTGCATTCGCGACCGGCATCGTGCTCGTGGTGGTGCTGTTCACGAAATTCATGCATGGCGCCTGGATCGTCTGCATCGCCATCCCGCTGTTCTACCTGATGATGCGTGCCATCAAGGCGCACTACGTGCAGGTTGATCGAGCGCTCCGCCCGCAGGGCCGCATCACCCTGCCGAGCAACGTCCATGCGGTGGTACTCGTGTCACGCCTGCACGGCCCGGCACTCAACGCGTTGGCATTCGCGCGCGCAACCCGCCCGTCGACGATCGTCGCGCTCACGGTGCAGACGGATCCCCACGACTCGCAGCGGCTCATGGACGAGTGGCGCGATCAGGAGATACCCGTGCCGCTGGTGATCGTCGACTCGCCGTATCGGGAGATCACGCGTCCGATCGTGGAGTATGTCGCCAACGTGCATCGGCACAGCCCGCGCGATGTGGTCTCGGTGTACGTGCCGGAGTACGTGGTCACCCACTGGTGGGAGCAGATCCTGCACAACCAGACTGCGCTGCGCGTGAAGATGCGGCTCCTCCTGCTGCCTGGCGTCATGGTGACGAGCGTGCCGACGCAGCTCTCATCCGTCGGCATTCCGGACGATGCGGCCGCCCAGGTGGCAGGCTAGCCATGTGCAGTTGACGTGGCGGTGGGCGTGGCTGGGGCTGGTGCCCCTCGCCACGCTGCTGCTGCTGCCATTCCGATCAGGCCTCGAGATCGGCACGGTGCTGCTCATCCACCTGATGGCGGTTGTCGTGGTGGCGGTACTCGGCACGGTGGACGCCGCCGCAGTGGCCGCAGTGGTGGCGGTCTCGTTCGTCAATTGGTTCTTCACCAAGCCGTACCACAGCCTGCCCATCGAAGATCCGGCGACCGTCGTGGACCTGTCGGCGTTCCTGTTGGTGGCGCTGACGACCAGCATGCTGTTGCGCCGGTCGAGGTTCTCGGAGGCGCGGGCGGAGCGCATCGCGGAGGAGCGGGAGCAGGTGGTCGAGATCGACCGCGCGCGCAGCACCCTGTTGGCAGCGCTCGGGCACGACCTGCGTGCGCCCATCTCGACCATCAAGGCAACCTCGTCAGGCGTGCTCGCGAAGGACGTCGCCTGGTCACCGGAGGACGTCACAGACGCGTGGCACCTCGTCGAGGAGGAGGCTGACCGCCTGGCCGACCTGCTCTCCA
>JAJXSV010000349.1 GCA_021784375.1 Actinomycetes bacterium
GGTGACGGCACGGCATCCACCTCCAGCAGGCGGCTCGCCTCCAGGTCGGTGAAGACGCGGGCCCGACGCACGTCCAGCTGCTCGATCACCGGTTTCCAGTCCAGCGGGGTGGCTGCCTGCATGAAACCGGGAGCCGGATCCGTCACCCTGACCTTGACGTGCTTGACCGGAGCCACGCGAGTTGGGGGCTGCCTGCCCAGCGCGTCGGCGACCACGGAGAGGATGAGCACGGCCAGCACCACCAGCGCGATCACCGCCGCAATGCGCTGCCCCTTGCCCTGCGGCAGCGACAGGCGCCGACCCGCGGCCGGGGCGGCGCTGGGTGTGCGTGGAGGTGTGCGCCGCGGCCGCGAGGAGGAAGGCGGCGCCTCGGGCTTGGCGTCCGGGGCCGCCTGTGCGCGCAGATCCTGCATGATGTTGTCGAGTCGGTCCATGCACGCATGCTGGTGGCCAATACCTGTGGACAACCGCTTGTCCACAGGTAGCGTGCGCGCATGACCGTGCGACGAATCCTCGCCACTTCGGGTGGCTTCCTGCCCTCCGCCAACTACGAACTGGCGCAGCCCGGCCGGACCATCCTGGAAGCCCTTGAACTCACGGGCAAGGTGCGCCCCCGCGTCTGCCTGATGCAGACCGCTTCGGGTGATCCGGCCGCCAATTACCTCCGCGGCTACGAAGCCCTCTCCCGCATCGGCTGCGACGTCACACACCTGGCGCTGTTCACCATGCCCACTCACGACCCCTTCGACGTGCTCACGTCAAGTGATCTGGTGTGGGTCGGCGGTGGCTCGGTGGTCAATCTGCTGGCCGTATGGCGCGCGCATGGTGTGGACCAGGCCATGGCCGAGGCCTGGGACAAGGGTGTGATTCTGGGCGGGGTGAGCGCCGGGTCCATCTGCTGGCATCAAGGCGGTGCCACGGACTCCTTCGGCCCCACTCTGCAGCCCATCAGCAACGGTCTGGGCCTCCTCCCCTACGCCAACGGCGTGCACTACGACTCCGAGGCGCAGCGCCGGCCACTCATCCACCGACTCGTAGCCGAGGGCAGCTTCGGCACCGCCTACTGCACGGACGATCGCGTGGGCATCCTCTACGAGGGCACGGAGCCGGTGCGCGTGATCACGGACATGGACGTCGACCATGCCACCGGTCCTGCGGCCTACCGCGTGGAACGCGTCGGGGGGCAGGCCGTGGAGACCAGACTGGCGCCCGGCACCATCACGGACTGACCGGCACCAACCCGTCGACGAAGCTGCCGACGGGCAGTTCCAGCAGGCGCTGGTAGTCGAGCGCCGTTTCCAGGATCTTCTCCACCTGTTCGGCCGCGAAGATGCGATGCAGGTTGGTCCGGAACTTGGCCACCAGCAGCGGCAGGCCTTCGTCGCGACGTCGCCTGTGACCGATGGGGTACTCCACGAGCACTTCACCGCTGCTGCTGCCATCCTTGAAGAAGAGCGTGATGCCGTTGGCAATGCTGCGCTTCTCGGGATCCAGATAGTCGCGGGAGAACTGCTCGTCCTCGACACAGGTGATCCGGGCGCGCAGCGCATCGATGCGCGGATCCACGGCCACGTCGTCCTCGTAATCGCGGGCCGTGAGGCGGCCGAAGATCAGTGGAACAGCCACCATGTACTGCACACAATGATCACGATCGGCGGGGTTCCACAGCGGTCCCTGCTTGTCGATGATCCGGATGCAGGCCTGGTGGGTGCGGATGACCACGCGGTCGATGTCATCGGCGCTTCGTCCGCTGCGCTGCAGTTGATCATGCAGGCTGATGGCAGCTTCCACCGCGGTCTGGGCATGGAACTCCGCGGGATAGGAGATCTTGAAGAGGATGTTCTCCATCACATAGCTGCCGTACGGACGCTGGAAGCGGAAGGGCTGTCCCCGGAAGGACACGTCATAGAAGCCCCAGCCGGGGGCGCTGAGCGCAGAGCGGTAGCCCATCTCCCCCGCTGAGGCCATCAGGGCCAGTCGCACTGCGCGTGACGTGGCATCGCCAGCGGCCCACGACTTGCGGGTGCCGGCATTGGGGAAATGGCGGTAGGTACGCAGCGCCTGTCCATCAACCCAGGCCAACGACAGTGCGTTCAGGGCTTGCTCTCGGGAAAGTCCGAGCAGATGGCAGACCACGGCGGTGGAGGCCACCTTGACGAGCACCACATGGTCAAGCCCGACCCGGTTGAAGGAGTTCTCAAGGGCGATACCGCCCTGGATCTCATGGGCCTTGACCATGGCCACGAGCAGATCGCGCACCGTGAGTGGCCGATGACCTGAGCGGTCCAGCCAATCCGAGACAGCCAGAATGGCACCCAGGTTGTCCGAAGGGTGCCCCCACTCCGCCGCCAGCCAAGTGTCGTTGAAATCGAGCCAGCGCACGGCAGTCCCGATGTTGAAAGCCGCCTGCACGATGTCGAGCTCATAATGCGTCCCCGGCACACGAGCGCCGCAGGCAACGCTGGCATCGGGCACCAGCGGCCCGAGCAGCTTGGTGCAGGCGGGGTACTCCAGTGCCTCCAGGCCGCAGCCGATGGTGTCGAGCAGGCAACTCCAAGCGGTGCGCAGTGCCTCCTCGGATTGGACCTGGTAGTCGTAGACGTAGTCGACGATGTCGAGCAGTTCCTGATCCCAGGGCTGCTGGGTGCCGCTGGGCAGAGCGCCACCGGTCATCGCTGCTCCATGGGGATGAAGGGCAGATTCTCCGGCCCTGTGTAATGGGCGGTGGGCCGGATGATCTTGTTGTCCTGGCGTTGTTCGATGACGTGTGCGGCCCAGCCCGCTGTGCGGGCGAAAACGAAAACCGGCGTGAAGAACGAAGTGGGAATGTCCATAGCGTGGTAGGCCACGGCGCTGAACCAATCCAGATTGGGGAACATCCGCTTCACATCCCACATCAGGGTTTCAATGCCCTCGGCAATGTCGAAGAGTCGCAGGTCATCGCCCGACAACTCCCGTGCCCACTCCTTGATGATGGCACTGCGCGGGTCACTGACGGTGTACACCGGATGCCCGAAGCCGATGACAACCTCCTTGTTTTCGACGCGTCGACGGATGTCCTGCTGCGCGCTGACCACATCTGCGTAGCGCTCCTGGACGGCCAACGAGACTTCGTTGGCACCACCGTGCTTTGGTCCGCGCAGGGCACCGATGGCACCGGTGACGGCGGAGTGGATGTCACTGCCGGTGCCGGCGATGACGCGGGCGGTGAGGG
>JAJXSV010000350.1 GCA_021784375.1 Actinomycetes bacterium
CCGTCGACTGCTTCCCCTCCACCGGGGGCAGCACCCCGGGACGCACCGGCAGGCCCTGTGCAGCGAGCAGGTCGCGCAGGTGCTGGTAGAGCGCGGTGACACCGTCATCGTTGTAACTGGCAGCCGAGGTGCCGAAGACCGGCATCTCCTCCCATGATGATTCGAACTGCTCGCGTGTGCGCAGCAACTGCCGTGCCACATCACGGCGTGCGTCCTCCGAGCCGCGCCGCTCGAACTTGTTGATGGCAACGACATCGGCGAAGTCGAGCATGTCGATCTTCTCGAGCTGCGACGCGGCACCGTATTCGGCGGTCATCACGTAGAGGGAACAGTCGACGAGTGCGGTGACGGCTGAGTCACCCTGGCCGATGCCCGGTGTCTCCACGATGATGAGGTCATAGCCGGCGGACTTGCAGGCGGCGATGACGTCTGGCAGCGACGCCGGCAGTTCGCTGGCACTGCCTCTTGTGGCAAGGGAACGGAAGAACACGACATCATCGCCCAGCGCATTCATGCGGATGCGGTCGCCCAACAGCGCTCCGCCGGCACGACGCCGTGTGGGATCGACAGCCAGCACGGCGATTCGCAGTTGATCCACCTGATCAACACGCAGCCTGAGGATGAGCTCATCGCACAGTGAGGACTTGCGCGAGCCACCTGTGCCCGTGATGCCGAGTACCACTGCATTGCTGTCAGCGCCGGTCAAATCCGCAGCACTGACCTGCCCGGATTCGATGGCCGTGATCATGCGACCCAGTGCGCGGCTTCCACCCGAGCGCAACTCCTCGGCTGACGGCAGCGCATCGGTGCGGGGCCCATCACACTCGGAGAGGATGGTGTTCACCATGGCCGCCAGACCCAGGCGCTGGCCATCGGCCGGAGTGAAGATGTGCGCGACACCCCGTTGCTGCAGCAACTCCACCTCATCGTCGACGATGGTGCCACCGCCGCCGCCGTACACACGCACATGCCCGAGTCCGTGCACCCGCAACTGTTCAAGCAGGAAGCTGAAGAACTCGATGTGCCCGCCCTGGTACGAGCTCACCGCCACCGCGTCAACGTCCTCCTGCAGGCAGGCCGTCACCAACTCCTGCACCGAGCGGTTGTGACCGAGGTGGATGACCTCAGCACCCTGTGCCTGCAGGATGCGGCGGATGATGTTGATCGCCGCGTCGTGACCGTCGAAGAGCGAGGCCGCCGTGAGCACACGGATGGGCCGCGACGGCACATGTAGGGCTGTGGCGTCAGCCATCACTCGCCGCCCGCGAGTTCGGCTTCCGAATACAGCAACTCCGGATGCTCCAGACCTTTCGCCACTTCCGCCAGCAGCCGTGAGCCCAAGGCACCATCGACCAACCGGTGATCGAAGGAAAGCGTGAGCGTCATGACCGAACGCACGGCGATCTGACCAGCGACGACCCACGGAAGGTCACGCACCTGCCCCATGCAGAGGATGGCGGCCTCACCGGGGTTGAGGATCGGCGTACCGCCGTCGACGCCGAAGACACCGATGTTGGTGATGGTGATGGTGCCGTGCGAGAGCTCGGCCAAGGTGGTCTGGCCCGCTCGCGCCCGCGACACCAGATCCCGGAGCGCGCTGGCCAGATCCAGCAGGCCCAGTCCCTGTGCCGCCTTGATGTTGGGCACGATGAGGCCGCGCTTGGTGGCGGCGGCGATGCCCAGGTTGACGTCCGCGAACTGCACGATCTGATTACGTGCGCCATCCCAGGAGGCGTTCACCTGCGGATGCAGGTCGACGGCGCGGATCAGCGAGCGAGCCACGAACAGCAGCGGCGTGATGTTGAAACCCTTGGCCTGTGGCAGATGCCGAACCCGATCAATGACGTGCAGCAAATCCGTGACATCAACCGTCACCCACTCGTTCACATGTGGGGCGGTGAAAGCGCTGCGCACCATGGCATCGGCCATTGCGCGCCGCACGCCGTGTATGGGTGTGCGGATGGTGCCCGGAGGATCGTTGGCTGGAGGCGGCGGTGCGGATACTGCCGTCACCGACACGGCGGCGCTGGCACCCGTTGCGGCTGCGGCCACAACCTCCTCGCGGCGGATAACGCCGTCCCCATGTGACGGCTGCAGCGAATGCAGATCGACACCCAGCTGCCTAGCCAGCATGCGCACGGGCGGCGAGGCCAGCACCTGCGCTGCCTGCGTCGGCCTTCCCAGCGCGTCAGCCAAGGGGCCGCGCCGTGCGCGCCTGGTGGTGCGATGCGCGGAGGGACCAGCACCGACCAGCACGCGGGTGTCCGGTGCTTCACCCTCAGCAATCGGCGTGGATTCGCCGGCGGGTCCCGTATCGATGGTGAAGATCGGCTTGCCGACAGCGACCACGTCGCCCTCGGCCACGTGCAGTGCGAGGACGGTCCCTGCATAGGGGCTTGGCAGTTCCACCACGGCCTTCGCCGTCTCGATCTCCACCATGGGTTGGTTCACGCTCACCGCATCGCCGACCCCCACCAGCCAACGCATGATCTCCGCTTCCGTCAGCCCCTCACCGATGTCGGGAAGCAGAAAGGCTCTATGTGTGGAAGTGGCCATGTCATTCCTCGAAGGTACGGTCGACGGCGTCGAGCAGGCGATCGACGTCGGGGAGGTACTCGTCCTCAACGCCGGAATGCGGGTAGGGCAGGTTGTAACCGCCGACACGCTGCACCGGTGCCTGCAGCGAGTAGAAGCAGTCGTGACTGATCTGAGCAGCAACTTCCGCACCCAGGCCCAGGAAGGTGGGAGCCTCGTGCAACACCACGGCCCTGCCCGTTTTCCGCACTGAGGCGTTGACGAGGTCGATGTCGATCGGCGACAGCGAACGCAGGTCGATGACCTCCAGGGAGCGACCCTCCTGCTGCGCGATATTCGCCGCGGCCAGCGCCACACGCGTCGTGGGACCGTAGGTGACGATGGTGGCATCGGTCCCCGCCCGCAGCACCACGGCCGCATCGAGCACCGAGGCCAGCGGAGCATGCGCGAGGTCGACCTCCTCCTTGTCCCAGTACAGACGCTTGGGCTCGTAGAAGATGACCGGATCATCGCTGGCGATGGCAGCACGCAGCATGTCGTACGCGCTGCCCGGCGACGAGCACACCACCACGCGCAGGCCGGCGGTGTGCGCGAAGTAGGCCTCATTGGATTCGCTGTGGTGCTCAATGGCCTTGATGCCACCGCCGAAGGGGATGCGGATGGTGACGGGC
>JAJXSV010000351.1 GCA_021784375.1 Actinomycetes bacterium
CGCCGATGACAACGACCAGGAGCAGGGGCTCTCCGCGATTGGACGTTCGTACATCGCTGGTCAGCTCGCGCACATGCGCGAACTCGCCATGCTCTACGCACCCAACATCAACTCCTACAAGCGCTACCAGCCCGGCACCTTCGCGCCGACCGCCATCAAGTGGGGTCGCGACAACCGCACCTGTGCCTACCGACTGGTCGGGCACGGCCCTGGTCTGCGGGTGGAGAACCGCGCGCCCGGCGGAGACGTCAACCCCTACCTCGCCGTCGCCGGCATGATCGCAGCGGGCATCGATGGCATCCAGCGCAACCTCGAACTCGAGCCCGCCTTCACGGGCAACGCGTACGCGCTCGAGACCGACCGCGTGCCGACCACGCTCAACGAATCGCGTGCGCTGTGGCTCGGCAGTGAGTTCGTGCTCAATTCCTTCGGTGCGGAGGTGCAGAAGCACTACGGTCACATGGCAGAGGTGGAGATCGACGCGTTCAGTCGTACGGTCACCGATTGGGAGCGATTCCGCTCCTTCGAGCGCATGTGAGGGCACAGGAGATGGGTTCGACGTTCACCGTCATCAATCCGACCACCGCAACCGCGGTCCGCGAGGTTCCGCGCCACAGCGTCGAGGAGGTCGATCGCATCATCGCCGGAGCCGCCAGGGCCTTCGAGACCTGGCGTGCCGTCGCGCCCGGCGATCGCGCCCGGCTGCTGCGGCGCTTCGCGGCCGTCGTCGATGGGCACATCGAGGAGCTGGCCCAACTCGAGGTGGCCAATGCCGGCCACACCATCGGCAACGCCCGTTGGGAGGCGGGCAACGTCCGCGATGTCCTCAACTACTACTCGGCAGCGCCGGAGCGCCTCTTCGGTCGCCAGATCCCGGCCCCCAACGGCCTCGATGTCACGTTCAAGGAACCGCTCGGGGTCATCGGCATCATCGTGCCGTGGAACTTCCCGATGCCCATCGCCGGTTGGGGATTCGGCCCCGCGCTTGCCGCCGGGAACACGGTGGTGCTGAAGCCGGCGGAGATCACGCCGCTGACGGCCCTGCGCCTGGGGGAGCTGGCACTCGAGGCCGGCATCCCGGAGGGCGTGTTCAACGTGGTCACGGGCAGCGGCTCGGTGGTCGGGGACCGCTTCGTCACCCATCCGCTCGTGCGCAAACTCGTGTTCACGGGTTCCACGGAAGTGGGCAAGTCGATCATGCGCGGCGCCGCCGACCAGGTGAAGCCCGTGACGCTCGAGCTGGGTGGGAAGTCGGCGAACATCATCTTCGCGGACTCCGACCTGGAACGGGCGGCCGCCACTGCACCATACGGAGTCTTCGACAATGCAGGCCAGGACTGCTGCGCGCGTTCTCGCATCCTCGTGCAGTCATCCGCCTACGAGCGCTTCATGGAGCGCCTCGAGGTCGCGGTGAAGGGTGTGCGCGTCGAGGACCCGGCGCTCGACAGTTCGGAGATGGGCCCGCTCGTGACGCGCTCCCACTTCGATCACGTGGCCGAGTACCTGGAGGGCGCGAATGTGGCCTTCCGTGGCAACAAGCCGGCCGGTCCGGGCTTCTGGATGGAGCCGCACGTGCTCGTCTCTGACGGGACCGACCGCTGCTTCAAGGAGGAGATCTTCGGGCCGGTCGTCTCGGTCATGCGCTTCGACGACGAGGCGGACGCCATCCGGATCGCGAATGACTCCATCTACGGCCTGTCGGGCTCCATCTGGACGAACGACCTCGGACGCGCAATCCGCGTGGCACGCGCAGTGGAGGCGGGGAACCTCTCGGTGAACTCGCACTCGTCGGTGCGCTACTGGACCCCGTTCGGCGGCTACAAGCAGTCCGGCCTGGGCCGGGAGCTCGGGCCCGATGCCCTCGATGCCTTCACCGAGACCAAGAACGTCTTCTTCGACACCCAGCACTGAACAGGAGCTCCAATGAAACGACTGGAAGGTCGCGTCGCCGTCATCACGGGTGCCGCGAGCGGACTCGGCAAGGCGACGGCCCTGCGCTTCGCCGAGGAGGGCGCGCATGTCGTCGTCGTCGACATGAACCCCGAGGCCGGCGAAGCAGTGGCGACGTCGGTCGGAGGCATCTTCGTGCAGGCCGATGTGACGAACGCCGACGATGTGGCCCGCATGTACAAGACCGCCTTCGACACCTACGGCCGTGTCGACATCGCGTTCAACAACGCCGGCATCTCGCCCCCAGATGACGACTCCATCCTCACGACGGGCATCGACGCCTGGCGGCGGGTGCAGGAGGTGAACCTCACGTCGGTGTACCTGTGCTGCAAGGAGGTCATCCCCTACATGCAGAAGGCCGGCAAGGGCTCCATCATCAATACCGCGTCCTTCGTCGCCACCCTGGGCGCCGCCACCTCGCAGATCTCGTACACCGCATCCAAGGGCGGCGTCCTCGCCATGAGCCGCGAACTGGGCGTGCAGTTCGCGCGCGAGGGCATTCGCGTGAATGCGCTGTCGCCTGGCCCGGTGAACACCCCACTGCTCGTCGAGTTGTTCGCCAAGGACCCGGAGCGCGCGGCGCGGCGACTCGTGCACATTCCCATGGGCCGCTTCGGCGAGGCCACGGAGATCGCGGCCGCTGTCGCCTTCCTCGCATCCGATGACGCGTCGTTCATCACCGCCTCGAACTTCCTGGTCGACGGCGGGATCACGGGCGCCTACGTCACGCCGCTCTGACCACCTCCACGCAACTTCCCGTCACCCAATGCGCATTGGGTGACGGGAAGTGCTGTTCCAGCGGCAGGATTCACCGGGAAGTGGTGTCCTGCCGGCAGGCATCGACGAATGCGTCGAACAGGCGCGGGTCATCGAGGACCTCCGGGTGCCATTGCACGCCGAGCACGAAGCGGTGCTCCGGCAGTTCACAGACCTCGATGGTGCCATCGTCCGCCCAGCCGGTGACGGTGAGACGGCCCGGGTCGGCCACCGCCTGATGGTGCGATGAGTTCACGTCCATGGTCGTGGTGCCGAAGACCCGGGCCACGCCGGATCCGGGGGCGAAGCGCGCACCGTGGGTGACGAAGGTGCCGGCGATCTCGCGATGGCGCCAATCGCCTACGAGATCTAACAGGTGCTGGTGCAGGTTGCCGCCCTCCGCGACGGCCATCACCTGCAAGCCACGGCAGATGCCGAGCACCGGCAGCATGCGGGCCACCGCCCCTCGGTAGAGCGCGAGTTCGCTCGCGTCGCGG
>JAJXSV010000352.1 GCA_021784375.1 Actinomycetes bacterium
AACGACTTCACGATCCGGCGTCACGCGGCGCAGGGGATCTCAGCAGACGCCAGGTGTCACGACAAGACGGCGCAGGAGCAGGCCGATGAGCCGGCGATCCCGCGCGGACTTTCGCTCGGTCACGCCGGGGTAGATGCGCACCACGTCGTCGGGTTGCGCTAGCTGGAATTGGAAGCTGTGCCACGACATGCCTGGAGAGGGCGTGCGGAAGGCCTGGCTTTCCGTGCCCATCTGCAGGTATGACACGCCCCCTACGTTGTCCGGTGAGGGCGCCGCCTGCAACTGCACGCACACCTGCCCCTCGAAGGGCACTCGGTAGCGGATGGCAGCGCTGCTGGCCTCACGCGCATCGGTCCAGGTGCCTGCTGCATCCGCCTGCGAGAGGCCGAGCATGGAACGGATCCAGAGTGGCCGGCCCTGGCGAGTGAAGTCGATGCCCTCGGACTCCGGAACCTCGTAGGCCGAGGTGTGCCAGCCATCGACCTTGTGATCGATGAAGTAGGCACGGTACATGCGACCGACCTCTGGCTTGACGATCACGGAAGCCGCGGCCGCATAGCCCGCAATGAGCGCGAGCGAGACCGCGAGGGCGAAGTACTGGCGACGCTGCATCAGATGATCCACGACCTGCCGCTGAACCAGCCCAGCAGCGTGAAGGCGGCGATGCCGCCGGCTAATGCGAAGTAGGCGATTTCCAGCCAGCGACGGCCATGCAGAATGCGAACGATTCCGTACAACAACGGCATCTGCCAGAACACGAAGCGGGGCAGGGAGAGCAGTCCCTCGGCAATGGGGATGATCGTTGTGGCGAGCAGCAGCAACCCGTACTCGTATTCCCGCCGCACGATGAGCAGCGCGCTCATCAGCAGCGAGAGCAGGCCGATGCTGGCAAACACTGCATCCCAGGCACCGGCCTTGAAGCCCAGGCGCAACACCTCGATGGGGTCGTCGAGGGACCGCGCCCAGGCCACCTGCACATGCTCGAAGGCCAGGCCATCTCCCATGCGGGCCCGCAGGTAGAGCGCAAACAGCGTGATACCCGCAGGAATCAGCAGCAGGCCCAGCAGCATTGACGGCCATCCCCGTCGTAGCGAGTGTCGATTCCGAAGCACCGAGACCAGATAGGGGATGGCAATGAGCAGGCCCACGACCCGGGTGGCGGAAAGCAGGCCACCGATGACGCCGGCGGCCAGCCACTTGCGTTCGAGCAGGAACCAGAAGGCCAGGCAGGTCAAGCTGAAGTAGAGGGGCTCGGAATAGCCCACATGCCCGTAGACGAGGTAGGGATTGAATGCCAGGACCGCGCCTGCGAGCAGGGCGGCGCTCGGCTCGATAGCGCGGCGCACCAACAGCATGAAGGACACGATGGCCAGCAAGTAGAAGAGTTTGCTGGTGAAGATCAGCGCCAGGCTGGTGCCGAAGTGCGTGAGCAGGGCCAGCGCTTTCACCGCAAGCGGGAACATCGGGAAGAAGGCCCAGTTGGCGTAACCACGGAAACTGGGGGTCGGCTCCAGTTGGTAGCCATGCGCCGCGATACTCCCGTACCACTTGCAGTCCCAGCGGCAGAGATCGCTGACGGAGGGCTCGGCCATGTTGAAGGCCAAGGTCCCCGCACGCGCCATCAGCTCCACCAGCAGCGAACTGGCGGCGAAAAGCAGCAGCGCCTGCAGCAGCAGTTCCAGATTGCGACGCCGATGCAATACGGCTTGCGCGCGCTCCAGAACCCCACTTGCCTGCACAGTCAGGAGACTAGCCGCCTCCCTGCCGATCACTTTCGGGGCGCGTTCGGCGAAGCACTGTGCCCGGTCAGGCCAGACCCCGCTTCAGCGACGCCCGCAGCAGATTGTCCGTCACCCTCACCACCAAACGCACACTTGCCGGCGGCGCCTCTCCGCGGAGCGCCTTGGAGACCCAGCCCATGGTGCCGACGTCCACCGTCGCGGCACCCGATGGGTCATGCATGAGCACCATGGAGGCGTGCGTCTTGTGCTTGCCACAGCGGGTCGGGGAATTCGCGAGCAGCTCGACGTTGGCCGCCGGCTGACGCAGTTGGTCCACTTCAGGACCGATGATGCCGCCGAAGCCCTGACCGTTTCGCACACCGGTGCCCGCGAACACAAAGGAGGATGCCTTGCTCACGGTGAAGGTGCCGTGTGCGGGAAAACAGTTGTAGGTGGCACCCAGCAACGCTGCATCGGGCTGTCCGAGATCACGGAAGCGCACGCTGGGGTGGGCCTTCAGGGGGTCCTCACTGGCCACTTTGTACACGGTGAGCACGCGATTGGCGCCCAGTGGCGAACGGGAGAGGCGCCCGCGCCAGTACGAGGTGTTGGCGCCGAAGAAGAGCAGGTTGCTGCCCGCGGTCCGGGCCGCCATGAAGGCGTCGCGCTGTGTCTGAGTCCAGTACTCGCTGTGGCCCCCGGAGATGATGGAGAGCGCGCCGTCAAGGATCGCGGGCTGGGCAGTGATGTCGGTGTCCGTGATGTAGGCCAACGGCAGGCCCAGCTTCTCCGCCCGCATCAGCAGGGGCGCCTCGTACTCAAGGAACTTGCCGCTGCCGTAGCCCCAGGTTTGTGGCCGGTCATAGGTCACCACTCGCGCACGCGAACGGAAGCCCTTCCTGCCACGGTACAGATTGGCACCGCCCCACTCGTTGTAGGCCTGGAAGGTCTGCGTGGAGGACACGAAAACCACTCGGCCTGCGGATGAGGATGAACGCACGACCAGGTCGACGTAGGTGGCACTGCCGTCATTCGCCACCAGTTTCAACACGTACATGCCCTCCGGCCAATCCGTGGTGGTGACCTCGAGCGTGCGGGTCCAGGGCGCCCTGGCCATGCGGGTGGCGGTGTCAATCACCGGGTTGCGCTGCCACTGACAGGGCACAGGCGGACTGCTCCAGATGCGGCGCGCGCCGGCCCCCGCGTAGTAGCCGATGCGCAAGGCCTGCACCGTCACCGTCTTTGCACGGCAGGACACGTAAAGTCCGAAGGTCTCGCCGGGAAGCACGGATACCCGATCTGCGAAGGCAAGGGTGCGCTGGTCGAATTTGGATTTCGCGAACTGCCAGTTGGGCGTACCAGCCTGGGCATTCTCAGCGGCCACATCCAGCCCGGTGCCGGCGGCGGTACTCGGTGACGGCACGCCGCCCAGAAACAGCAAGGGGATGAGTGCGGACGCGAGCAGCCGTACGCGCGCAGGGA
>JAJXSV010000353.1 GCA_021784375.1 Actinomycetes bacterium
CGTCCTGACATTCCGACGTGGGCGCATACGCTGCAGGGCATGTCATCCTCGCAGCCAAACGCCATCGTGGAACGCTTGTTCCGTCACCTCGGCTGGGCCAACGCCCATGTCCTCGCTTCGCTTGCCACCCTGACCGACGAGCAACTTGGGTGCGCCTCGCCGGGCAGCGACTGGAGTGCCGCGGCCATCGCACAGCATCTGGTGCACGTGTCGGGCTTGTACGCGAGCCGGCTGGACGGCGCTGCGGCTCCTGCTGCAACTGCCTTGCCGACCAATAGCGCCCAGATTGCGGACTTGGCCCAGCGCTGTGCCGAATACGACGCCCGCCTACTGGTGGAGTCAGGCCAGCCCGAGGGTATCGTTGAATACGTCCGCGAGGGTAAGCACATGCGTCGTACCCGCTCGGCATTGCTGGCCCAGGCCCTGCTCCACGCCAACGAGCATCGGGCGCAGATCGCCGGCGCTCTGGACGCACATGGTGTGCGAGCGATCGATCTCGACGCGCTCAGCCCCTGGCAGTTCGGCATCGTCGAAGGCCTCGACGAGTAGGCACTCGCGCCGGATCCGGTCGCGGTCTCAGATGGCGATGACGCGGTTGCGTCCGCTTCGCTTGGCGTCATACATGGCTTCATCAGCGCGAGCCACCGCTTCATCGACGCTTTCGCCGGACCCCATCAGCGTGATGCCGATGCTCAGCGTGACCTGAACCGATCCCTCGTCAAGGGCGATGGGCGCGGCTGCGGCCTGCCGGATCTTCTCAGCCACCGCCGTGGCGCCTTCCAGCGAATGGATCCCGGTGAGGACGATGAGGAGTTCATCGCCTCCGACTCGTGCAGCGGCATCTTCACGGCGCAGGGTGGAGCGGATGCGATTGGCAAGCGCTCGCAGCACTTCGTCACCGACAGCGTGACCGAAGGAGTCATTGATGAACTTGAACTCGTCGACGTCACAGAAGAGCACGGCAGTCTCCTGGCCCGCGCGGTGACGCTGTTGATGCATGGAGCCCAGCAGTTCGAAGATCTCGTTGCGGTTCATGAGGCCGGTGAGCGAATCGAATCGTGCCTGCATATCCAACTGCTGTCGCGCCATCACTTCGGCATCCACCACTCGAAATGAGGCAAGGACGCCGTCGACCTCCCCCGCGTCGTCCAGCACCGGGCCGGCGTGGACTTCGATCCAGTGATGGCCACCGTGCTTCTGGCGGGCTCGAATGGTCACCACTCGAGTCCCGCCTGCCTCGACCGCTAGACGCTCGGTCTGGACGGCGTCCGTATCGCCCGGGTGCGTGAATTCCTCAAAGCGCCGGCCGGTCCAGTCGGCCGGATCCCATCCCAGGGCCGGATCCAACGATGGTGAGACCCAATCGATGACTCCATCCCGCTCCAAGAGGATGACATCGCTGGAGTGTTCAGCGAGCAGCCGGTAGCGCCGCTCCGACTCGATGAGCTCCTGCTGCGCCTCCACCAGCTCCGAGACATCACGCCAACTGCCGGTTCGCCCAGTGAGCCTGCCGTCCGCGCTCCACAAGGGGCGCACGTTGGCGGCGATCCAGCGATAGTCGCCGCCCTTGCTTCGCAGCCGCACCGTCATGCGTACGGCTTGACCTGACGAGATCTCAGCGAGCCGCAGCTGCAAGGTTGCACGGTCATCCTGATGCACGAACTCGGGCAGCGTGCGCCCCAGAAACTCCTCGGGCGACCAACCCAGGAGTTCCGTGATGGAAGCTGTGACGAACTCGCAGCGTCCTTCGGAATTTGCGCGATAGACGACATCCCCGGAGTTCTCAAGGATGAGTCGCAGTTCCTGCTCCGAGGCGGCAATGCGGTGAACGAGTTGGGAGCGCTCGGTGACGTCGCGATAGACCACACTCACGCAATCCCCTGCGTTCACGGCTCGCAGATCGAAGTGCCGTGCGCGCCGGTGCTGATGTGGCCTCGGCCACGGCCAATCCTCAAGGATCATTGGCTGCTTCTCGTCAATCACGCTCGTGAGGCCATCGAACAACTCAGTGCCCATCACGGCTGGGTAGTGCGCACTCAGGCGTTGGCCGATCAAGGCGTCGAGGGTCAGGCTGCCCTGCGCCAATGCCGCCGGATTGGCATCCACGAACTCGAAATCCACAATGGTTCCAGTCGCATCGCGCACAGGGGCAAGCAGGACGAGCGCGTCCAGCATGGTGTTGAGCACCGCTCGAAGGCGCGCCTTGCCGGCGCTCGCGTCGACCTGGGCCTGCACCAATTCGTTCACCACCACCAGCGAGCCGATCAGGCCTACGGGCACGCCCTGGGCGTCCTTGAGAAGCGCAGCACGATTGGCAACCCAGACCCAATTGCCTGACTTGTCGCGCATCCTCGCCACGTGTCCATCGGCCGGGGCCTCCACGGGTTGCTGCTTGTCCAGGCTGGTCATGATGGACATGACGTACGGAAGGTCATCCGGGTGAATCAGCTCGGCGGGGCTGTGCCCCACCATCTCCTCCGGTAGCCAGCCCAGGGCCCGGGTCACTGACGGTGAGATGTACGTCACCGTGTGATTGACCGAAGTCGTGTAGACGATGGACGACTCGTTCTCGGCCAACAGCCGATAGCGACGTTCGCTTTCCGCCAGAGTCTCCATGGCCGGCTTGCGCGCCATTTGCGCCTCGTCGCGGACACGCGCCATCCACACAGCGAGCAGTGCCGAAATGGAGATCGCCAAGAGCCAGAGCCAGTAATTGGCATCCACCAGGTCCCGAGGCAGCACAGCGGATGCGACGGCCAGGCCGATGGCCAGCACCGCCAAACGCCGCACGGCGCGGTACGGCAGGTAAACCGCGGCAAGCAGCATGGGCACAGGCAGGAAGGGCAGGGTGAACAGCGGCCGCCACACGAGATCAAGCAGCAGCAGAATGACCGTGCCCACAAGAAGGAGCCAGAAACGACCGTCACGCATCGAACCCGTGCCGGCGTCCGTGGGTTCCCTCACCAGTTCGAGCCCCCTAATGACGTTCAAAACGCGTCTGCCCCCGCCTCGTGGGCATTATGCCCATCGGGCAGGTCCGTGGGAACGGCCCTGGGGCCTGATTCTGAATGAAGCGGTCCAATCGTGAACCAGTCCTCGTCCCGGACTAAGCGTGTACGGGGTCCGGCCGACCCAGCAGGAATCCCTGCCCGAACTGCAGGCCCAGTGCGAGCAGGGCGTCACGCTGCTCTTCG
>JAJXSV010000035.1 GCA_021784375.1 Actinomycetes bacterium
AGCTGGCCAAGGGTGTCTCGCTCGTCGAGTAGGCAGTCCTGCGAGGGGGGCGCCCCGTCGGCCGCGGGATCCGCAGTCCGGCGGGGCGCCTTCTGCGATCCTGCGAAACCGGCGCTCCCGCGTGGTCACCGCGGGTCGATCACGGCAGGCACGCGGCGCCGGTTCCGGATTCAGGCTAATCCGGCTAGCGTCTCCGCGACGACGGGCGAAGGAGCAGGCGATGCAGCAGACGCGTTGGGCCATGGTGGGCACGGGACTCATGTTGCGGCTCATCGGACGTGACTTCGCATTGACCGAGAACGTCGACATGCGCGTCATCGTCTCCCGCACCAAGGAACGCGCCGATGCCGCAGCAGCGGAGTACGGCATCGCCGAGGGTGCTGGCGACTTCAAGGCGGTCCTCGAGCGCGACGACATCGACGTCGTCTACATCGCCACCCCGCACACCGAGCACTTCGCGCTCGCCATGGCCGCCCTGGAGGCGGGCAAGCACGTCCTGGTGGAGAAGTCGATGACGACGAGCGCCGCGCTCACCCGCGACCTCTGCGCGTTCGCCGAATCCCAGGGCCTGTTCGCCATGGAGGCCATGTGGACGGCGTTCAACCCGGCCATCGTCGAGATGCGCCGCCGCATCGCGGAGGGCGCGATCGGCGAGATCAGGCACGTGCAAGCGAACTTCTCCACCAGCATTCCCTACAACGCACAGTCGCGGCTCTGGGCCAAGGATCTCGCCGGCGGCTCGATGCTCGACCAGGGCGTATACACCGTGTCGCTCGCGCACATGCTGCTCGGCGCCCCGACGTCGGTCCATGCGATCGGCACTGTCGAGCACGAGGTGGATGCCGAGGTGGTCACGACGTTGGAGTACGCGTCCGGCCAGCGCGCGGTGTGCATCAATGGACTGCGCGCCTGGTCGCCCTTGACTGCGTATATCGCCGGCAGCAAGGGGCACATCGAGATCCCCGGTGCCTTCTGGAGTGCCAGCGGATTCAAGCAGGTCAACCCTGTGAGCCCCGTGCAGGCCGACGTGGACGAGTTCACCTACGAGCGCGAGGGCGGCGGCTATGTGCCGATGCTGCGCGCAGTGAGCGAGGCCATCCTGGCCGGCAGGACGCAGCACGAGTTGCGCACCCACGCCGAATCGATCGCGGTTGCTGAGACCATGGACGAGGCCATGCGCCAGGTGCTCGGCTCCTAGCCTGCAGCCAACCGCACGCCGGGCGTCGGCAGGTCGATGGACGGGAAGCGCGGGACGTCGTTCATCGACATGACATCCGAGGTGTGCAGCAGCCAGTCCTGCATGGCCCGGTGCATGCGCTCGATGCGCTCTGCATGCTCAGGCGCAGCCGCCAGGTTGTGCTCCTCGCGCGGATCCGCGATGCGCGAGTACAACTCACATTCCTCGTACATGCGCCACACGTAGGTCCACTCGTGGTCGCGCACGGCGATGCAGCGGCCGACCGCGTCGGGATGGTCGTGTTGCACCTTGCCCTTGAGGTCGTAGGGCGGCGCCGGATTCTCGAAGGCGACCTCCTCCGTGACGAGGAAGCCACCCTCCGTGAAGGCGTACTCGCGGTGCTCGTCCGACGCACCACGCAGCAACGGCACCAGCGAACGACCGAAGTGCGTCTCCCGCGGTGTGATGTCCGCGAGTTCCAGCACCGTGGGCATGAGGTCCACCATCTCGACGAGCGCGGGGACCTCGCGCCCCCGCTGCAGCGTCGGGCCGCCGATGAGGAGCGGGTCGCGGGTCAGGCACTCGTGCACACCGGCGGGCCACTTCTCCACCAGGCCGTAATCGCCGAGGTACTCACCATGATCCGTGAAGAAGATGACGACGGTGTCCTCGCGCAGTCCGTTGGCGTCGAGTGCGCTCAGGATGCGTCCGAACTGGTCGTCCATGCGCGAGACCATGCCCAGGTAGACCGCCTGGATCTCCCGCCATTCCGCGTCCGTCACGGCGTCCAGCCCCCAGGTCTCGCGCACGAGCCGCATGTAGGCGGGTTCATGGCCGGTCGGTTGCGCGGCGCGTTCCGGCATCTCCGCGCGGTCGTAGAGCGAGTACCAAGGCTCGGCCACCACGAAGGGGCAGTGCGGCGCGAAGAGTGGCAGCACCATGGCCCACGGCTGGTCAGGTGGCGCCCCCAGCCACTCGATGGCGGAGCGGGTCATGGCCTCGTCGTTGTCGATCGCCTCCGCATTCGTGTCGAGTCCGACATAGAACGTGCGGGGGATGGCCGTCGCCATAGGTGAACCGGCCATCCGCCCGAAGGTGGCCACCGTGGGCTGCACGATGAAGCCGTAGTCGTGCACGGCCAGTTCGGTGGCGCCGGGCGCAAAGGTGTCCCCGCGCTGCCCGATGTGCGTCACGTAGTAGCCGTCCTCCTTCAGGTAGCGCAGGAGGTTCGGCTCATCGGGCCGGATGAGGTCCGTGAGCGTGCGGCGACCGCGGGTGTGCGGGTAGAGCCCGGTCCAGAAGGAGACGCGGCTGGGGGAGCAGACGCTGTGCTGCGTGAACGCGTTGCTGAATCGCGTGGCGGACGCAGCGAAGGCGTCGAGGTGCGGTGTCTTGGCGACCGTGGAGCCGAAGGCGCCGACGGCATCTGCCCGCAACTGGTCGGGGATGACGATGAGGAAGTTCGGACGCGACACCATGTACTCCTAGGCCATTGCGGTGACGGGGTCGACGCGGGCGCACACGCCTGGCACGTGACGGCCGCGGCTCGGGCCGGCGTGCGGAGCGACGTGGTCAGTCGCGTCGGACCGTTGATGCTGAAGGCGGATTCCATGCATGGGCGGCCTCCTGATGGAAGCCTAGTAGTTACTAGGTCAGGCAGAGCCAGTGGCGGCAAACGTGGCGGATGCGACGTCCGTCGGTGAGCGCCGGCTCCGCGCTGGACGGGGTCAGGCAGAGATGAGGAACTTGATACCGACGCCGACGAGCAGTACGCCGAAGGCACGCATGACCCACACGCTTCCCACCGCCATGTTCACATTGGCACCGATCAGGGCCATGACGAAGATGCCGATCGCCAGCATGCCGGCAACCTTGAAGTCCACGTTGCCCTCCTGGGCGTAGCGCCATACAGCGAGCAGGCCCACGGGCAGCAGCATGGAGGCGAGCGAGGTGCCGATCGCCTTCGAGGGAGTGAATTTCAGCAGGCCCGTGAGGAGCGGCACGATCACGATGCCGCCACCGATTCCCAGCAGGCCGGCCAGGACTCCGGCCACCCCGCCGATGAACAACCCCGTGGCAAGGGTCAATAGCGTCGCCATGGCTGGTCCTCTTCTCTCAGTCGCGAGAACCCTAGTGAGCGGGCAGGAACCCCAGCGAGCGGGCGATGTCCCCCTGCTCGCGCTGCAGCTTGGGGGAGGGACTGGCGCGAACGATTCGCCTCCCGGCCTCGGGTCAGGCGCTCTCGCGCCGCACCAGGGCAGGATCGAACCGTGCGGTCCGCGCCTTCGCGCCTTGGATCGCCTCCAGGGTGAGGGTGCCGAGCTCGTGACCCAGGCCCTCGAGGTCGGCCCCGACGCTCGTCAGTCGCGGTTGCGACTGCTCCCCGAGCACGGTGCCGTCCACTCCCACCACGGCCACCTCGGCGGGCACCTGGCGGGCCGCCTCATGGAGCGCCTGCAGGGCTCCCAGGGCCATGCGGTCGCTGCACGCGAACACGGCGTCGACGTCGTCGTGGGCGTCGATGAGCGCATGCATGGCCCGGTAGCCGCCGGCTGCTGTGAAGTCGCCGTCGGCGACCCTGCCCGGTCCCAAGCGGATGCCGGCACGGGTGCACGCGTCCGTGAACCCGTTGACGCGACGCTGGCTCACCTGCATGTCGGGCCGGCCGCCGATGATCACCGGGTGGTGCCTCCCCTGCGCGAGCAGGTGGTTCGCGGCGATGGCACCGCTTCCCTCCTCATCGATCATCACCGAGGGTGTGCGCAGCGGTCGCGAGGGTTGCCCGAACACGACGGTGGGGATGCCGAGCCGGAGCAGTCGTCCCTCGAGTCCGTCACCCGGCTCGGGACTCATGATGATGACCGCGTCGAGGGTGCGCTGGGCGAGGTAGTCGTCGAGCCGGTGCTGCTGGTCGCGCACCAGGAAGGTCTCGCGGTAGCCGTGACCCGCCAGCTCGGCGCTCAGGCCCTCGACGATCTCGCCCCAGTAGGGGTTCTGGAAGAGCTCGCGGAAGCCCTCAGCGAACACCAGTCCCACATTCCGGGAGGCGCCTCCGGCCAGGGTCCGGGCGGCGGTGTTCACCGAGTAGCCGGTGCGACGGATCGCTGCCTGCACGGCCCTGGCTATCTCCGGGTCCACCGACGACCGGCCGTTAACGACTCGGGACACCGTGGCGCGGGAATAGCCGCTTGCGAGGGCCACATCCTCCAGGGTCACGGGCTTGCGGGTCTTCGTCATGGGTCTCCTCCGAGGCCATTCTGCTGCATTCCCGGAGGCGTCGAGAGAGCGCTCTCCGCTTGTGATGCAATCGTTATTCAGGCGCGCGCACGTCGTCACCCCGATCGTGGTAGAAATGGCCCACTTGCCAGAGAGCGCTCTCTCGAAGGAGATCACATGCTCACGCCCACCCCCGCGGATCACTTCACCTTCGGCCTTTGGACGGTTGGCTGGCAGGGCGTCGATCCCTTCGGCTCCGCCATCCGACCCGCCCTCGATCCCGTCGTCTCGGTGGAGCGGCTCGCCGAGCTCGGCGCCTACGGTGTCACCTTCCACGATGACGACCTCTTCCCCTTCGGGGCGGACGTGGCCACCCGCCAGGGTCACATCGACCGCTTCAAGGAAGCCTTGGACCGCACCGGCATGAAGGTGCCCATGGTCACCACCAACCTCTTCTCGCACCCCATCTTCAAGGACGGCGGATTCACCTCGAACAACCGCGATGTCCGTCGCTTCGCGCTCGCCAAGGTCATGCGCAACATGGACCTGGCGGCGGAGCTGGGTGCCGGGATCTACGTGTTCTGGGGCGGCCGCGAGGGCTCCGAGGTGGATTCCGCCAAGGACGTACGTGCCGCGCTCGCCCGGTACAAGGAGGGCATGGACCTGCTCTGCCAGTACTCGATCGACAAGGGCTACGGCCTGAAGTTCGCCATCGAGCCCAAGCCCAACGAGCCCCGCGGCGACATCCTGCTCCCCACCGTGGGCCACGCGCTCGCCTTCATCAACGAACTCGAGCACCCCGAGATGGTCGGTCTGAACCCGGAGACGGGCCACGAGCAGATGGCGGGCCTGAACTTCGTGCACGGCATCGCCCAGGCGCTGTGGCATGGCAAGCTCTTCCACATCGACCTCAACGGCCAGCGCGGCATCAAGTTCGACCAGGACCTCATCTTCGGCCACGGCGACCTCACGAGCGCCTTCTTCCTCGTCGACCTCCTGGAGTCCACCGGCTACACCGGCATGCGCCACTTCGACTACAAGCCACTGCGCGCGGAGGACGGCGACGGTGTGTGGGACTCGGCAGCCGCGAACATGCGGACCTACCTGCTGCTCAAGGAGCGCGCACTCGCGTTCCGCGCCGATCCCGAGGTGCAGGCAGCCATGGTGCGCAGCGGTCTCGACACCCTCGCTACGCCGACCCTCGCACCCGGTGAGACCTACGCCGACCTGCCGGGCGTCTACGACTACGACGTCGACGCCATCGCGGCGAAGGGCTACGGTTTCGTGGCATTGCAGCAACTCGCGCTCGAGCACCTGCTGGGCGCCCGCTAGGAGAATCAATGACACTCGTTGCCGGCATCGACTCGTCGACGCAATCCTGCAAGGTCATCGTCTGCGATGCCGGCACGGGGCAGATCGTTCGCAGGGGGCGCGCTTCGCACCCCGAGGGCACCTCGTGCCCACCGCTCGCCTGGGTGCAGGCGATGCACGCCGCCATCGTCGAGGCGGGCGGCCTGAACGACGTGGCCGCGGTGGCCGTGGGCGGTCAGCAGCACGGCATGGTGGCGCTGGATGCCGAGGGCAACGTGGTGCGCGACGCCCTGCTCTGGAACGACACGCGCAGTGCCGCTGCCGCTGAGGACCTGATCGCGGAGCTGGGCGGCGGACAGGCCTGGGCGGATGCCGTGGGTGTCGTGCCGGTGGCATCGTTCACGAACACCAAGTTGCGCTGGCTGCGAGACCATGAGCCGGAGAACGCGGCGCGGGTCGCAGCCGTGTGCCTCCCGCACGACTACCTCACCTGGCACCTGCTCGGTGCGGACAGTTTCGACCTGCTCACCACCGACCGCTCCGACGCGTCGGGCACCGGCTACTGGTCATCGATCACCAACAAGTACCGGTTCGACCTGTTGGAGCTCGCCTTCGGTCGGCGCATCGCCCTGCCCCGTGTCATCGAGCCCCGCGGGATCGCGGGCACCATGCCCAATGGCGCGGTGGTGGCTGCGGGTGCAGGTGACAACGCGGGCGCGGCCTTCGGGCTGGGTGCGCAGTTGGGCGACGTCGTCATGTCGATCGGCACCTCGGGGGTCATGACCGCCATCGCTCCCTCGCCTTCACGTGACGCCAGCGGGACCGTGGCCGGCTTCGCAGACGCGACCGGCAACTACCTCCCCCTCGTCTGCACCCTGAACGCGGCGCGGGTCCTCGACGCCACGGCCCGCCTGCTCGGTGTGAGCCACGAGCGGCTCTCGGAGTTGGCGCTCAGCGCGCCGGCCGGCTGTGACGGCCTGGTGTTCGTGCCCTACCTCGAGGGCGAACGCACCCCCAACCTGCCCGATGCCACGGGCGCCTTGCATGGCCTGCGCCTCGGCAACACCACTCCCGCCCACCTCGCCCGCGCCGCCTTCGAGGGCGTGCTGTGCGGCCTGGCGGACGGCTTGGACGCCATCATCGAACAGGGAGCGACACCCCGTCGCATCTTCATGACCGGGGGCGCGGCCGCCAGCGCCGCCATGCAGGGGATCGCGCCGACCGTGCTCGGGCTCCCCATCGTGGTGCCGACCCCCGATGAGTACGTGGCCATCGGAGCCGCGCGTCAGGCCGCCTGGGTGCTGTCGGGCGCTGAGGAGCCGCCGACCTGGCTCAGCAGCGATGTGCAGGTCTTCGAGGGCACCGTGGTGCCGTCCATCCGCGCCCGCTACGCCGAAGCGCAACCGCACACGATCAACCGCCTGCCCTGACCGATCCCGCCCCCTGCCGATCAGGCGGGGGCCCGCGTCGTGCATTGCCCGGGCCGCGCAGGGGCACGGCCAGTCGCGGACGTCGCGCGGTTCGCGACGGGGGTGTCGCCGAGATGCGGGCCGTCCGCGCCCCACTAGCCTCATCCGTGGGAGGTCGGCCGATGTGGATCGCGTTCGCCTTCGGCTCTGCGTTCTTCGCCGGCCTGGTGGCGATCCTCGCCAAGGCGGGCATGCACTCGATCCCCTCGACGGTCGCCACGGCACTGCGCACCGTGGTGGTGCTCCTGCTCGCGTGGGCCATGGTGCTCGTGGTCGGCAGTGAGCACACCTTGGCGTCGCTGGATGCGCGCACGCTCGTGTTCCTCGCGCTGTCCGGACTGGCGACCGGTGCCTCCTGGCTGTGCTACTTCCGTGCTCTGCAACTGGGACCGGTGAGCCAGGTGGTGGCCGTCGACAAGACGAGCATCATCCTCACCGTCGTCATGGCCATGGTGGTGTTCGGCGAGACGGCGAACCTGCTGGTGCGGCTGCTCGGGATCCTGGGCATCGGGCTGGGAACCTTCCTCATGCTGCACTGGCGACCCGGCGTGCGTGGCACCGATTCGGGGAATGCCTGGCTGCCGTTCGCGGCGCTCTCCGCGATCTTCGCGGCCCTCACCACCGTATTCGCCAAGGTGGGCATCACGTCGGTGGAATCGAATCTGGGCACCGCGCTGCGGACCATCGTGGTGCTCGTGATGGCGTGGGTCATGGTGTTCGTGACCGGGGAGCAGCGCCACCTGTCACGCATCGCGCGCCGTGACCTGCTGCTGCTCGGGCTCTCCGGTGTCGCCACCGGCGCCTCATGGCTCTGCTACTACAAGGCCCTGCAGATGGGTCCGGTGAGTGGCGTGGTGCCGATCGACAAGCTGAGCATCGCGATCACCGTCGGCCTGTCTGCGCTCCTCTTCAAGGAGCGAGTCCCCGGTCGCTCGCTCGCCGGTCTGGCGCTGATCATCGCCGGCACCTTGGCCATGGTGTTCTGAGCAGCTGCCGACGGCTCCTTTGTTCACGGAATAGCTTGCGCATTCCGTGAACAAAGGAGCCGTCGGCAGCTCAAGGTAGGGGGAGCACGCAGGGGGCGGATTCGGCGTCGCCCGAGTGCGCACCTGCCTCCAGCAGCAGCTCGCCGGCCGGTAGGCGGAGGTCATCCGCCGCGCCGTCCCAGCGCATGACGGGGCGCAGCGACAGCGGCACCGACACCGTTGCGGCAGATGCCGCATCCAGCTCGATGCAGGCAAACCCGACGAGCTTGCGCACCTCGTCCTCGGCGAACCTCCCGTACACCTGCACCACATGACGGCCCCTGCGGTCGCCCGTGTTCACCACCCGGGCCGTGAGCACCGCCGAGTCCTCGCCCACGCGCTCCGCCCACGCGGACGCGATCGTCCAGCTCGTGTACGAGCGTCCGAAGCCGAGCGGGTAGGCGGCCGCGACGCCCAGGCGGTCGAGCAGGCGCTGCCCGTGCCAGAGGTCGTAGTCGATGCTCGTCGCATCGCGGTCGAAGGAGGGGAGGTGTGCCTCGTCGGTGGGGATGGAGAAGGGCAGCCGTCCACTCGCATCGATCCGGCCGAGCAGCACATCGGCGAGCGCGTGACCGCCCTGCATCCCGGCGTACCACGACATGAGCAGCGCGGGCACCTGCTGCCTCCACGACTCCATGATCACCGCGCCGGCCGCCACGATGGCCACCACGGTGCGCGGGTTGCCCAGCGCGACCGCGCGGATGATGTCCTCATCGAGGGGCCGCAGCGTGAGTCGCTCGCGGTCGCCGCCGACGCCCATGCTGTTGAGGCCGGCCACCGTGATGGTGGCGTTTCCGCCAGCTGCTTCTGGGAGTGGCGGGCAGAGGGCGGCGAGGACGGGGTTGGCGAACTTGTCCGGATCGACGTACTCGCCCTCGTCCTCGGCGGTGAAGCCCGCCACAACGACGGCGACGTCGCAGGACCTGGCGGCCGCCGCCGCCGCCTCCGGATCGTCGCCGGTCACGACCACGAACTCGACATGGGGGAGTGCCGCCTGCAGGCCCTCCAAGGGCGTGACCACGTCGGGGGCACGCACATCGGATGAGCCGTGATCGCCCAGGTTCGGGAGGTCTGCGAGACGTCCGATGACGGCCACGCGTCGCAGGGCGCCTCCGTCGAGGGGCAGGAGCGGTCGCCCACCGACGGGTTGATTGCGCAGCAGGACCATGGCGCGTGCGGCTGCCTCGCGCGCCAGCGCACGGTGCTCGGGACCGGCCACCACGGACGATGGCGGCGTCGGCCCGCCGTGCGTGGCGTCGAAGCGCAACTGGGTGGCGATCGCCCGCACACCCGACCGGCGCACGGATGCCCAACTCGCGGCGCCGGTGACCAACGCGTCCGCCAGGTGCATCGCCCGTTGCTGGCGGAAGGGCGCCTCGATGTCCAGACCCGCCTCCAACGACGCTGCGGCATCGCGCAGGCCGAAGATGAAGTCCGAGACGACGACGCCCTCGAAGCCCCAGCGCTCGCGGAGGATGTCGGTGAGCAGCACGCGACTGTGCCCCGCCCATTCGCCATTCACCTTGTTGTAGGCCGACATCACGCCATCGGCGCCGGCTTCGATGGTGCGTCGGAAATGCGGGAGGTAGACCTCGTGCAGGGCATGATCCGCGGCCCTGACGTCCACCGTGAAGCGGGCGTTCTCCATGGAGTTCAACGCGAAGTGCTTCACACAGGCCATCACGTGCTCGCGGACTCCGCGTGTGAGCGCGGCTCCGAATTCGCCCAGCAGATGGGGGTCCTCGCCGTAGGTCTCCTGCGCACGACCCCATGCCGGGTGTCGCGGGAGGTTGATGCAGACACCGGCGAAGAGGTTGCCACCCTGGGCAGCCACCTCCGCGCCGATCGCGCGCCCGATGCGCTCCTCGAGGTCGACGTCCCAGCTGGCCCCCCGTGCCATCGACACCGGGAAGGCGGTGGAGTTGCCGATGACGACCCCGCGCGGACCGTCGCTGAATCGGAAGCCGGGGATGCCCAATCGCTCGACCGTGCCCAGGTGGATGGGCCGGCGGTTGTAGCCCTCGCTGCGGAAGGCAGCCATGCCCTTCCAGAACTCCTCATCGCCGTCGAGCAGTCCCAACTGTTCGTCGGGCGTGAGGAGGTCGTGCAGGCGGGAAGCCTCCTCGGTCGCGCTGGCACCGGCGCGTACCGCGGCAACCGCTCCTGCGTAGGCGGTGCTGCCGATTGCGGTGTCCATGGGGCGGTCCTTCGTGCGATGCGGGCGTCGGGGGATGGTGGGGAGCGAACGTCAGACGGATTCGCGCTCGACCAGTTCGGCCAGGCCCGACATGACGAGTGACGGCATCGGCTCACCGTTGATGAGCGCAAGCACGTGCTCGGTCCAATGCCGCGTCATGACATCGCTGTCCTGGTGGATGGTCGTGAGCGCAGGCATGGAGAACTCGCCCGCCGGCATGCCGTCAAGGCCGATGACCGCGATGTCGTCCGGCACGCGGACGCCGATGCGTGCCGCGGCGCCGAGCAGGGGCAGCGCGGTCTCGTCGTTGTACGCAGCGATGGCCGTGACGCCGCAGTCGCGGAAGTGCTGCAGCGCCCGCTTGGCGTCACCCAGTGAGGCATTCATGTCGATGAACTCCAGCTGCGGGATGTCCAACTCGCGTGCCGCCTGCTTCGCCCCCTCGGAACGGGCGGTGACGAAGAGCCGCAGGTGCTCGTTGCTCGAGCGCGCATACCCGATGCGCCGGTGTCCCCGCTCGACGAGGTACTGCACCTGCATGGCGGCCATGCGCTTCTGGAAGTCGTAGCGCGCCCCGGCGAAGGTGCCGGGCAGGTCGCCGATACCGATCATCACGGGCACCGATGCCGGGTGCCCGTCGGGGGCCGTGGCGGGATCGAAGACGATGATCGCGGCCGGGGCCAGGGACTGCGCGACGTAGTCGACGACATTGGCCGCGGCGGAGGTTGGCACGATGGCCAGGGAGTAGCCGCGCGGGGGCAGCGAACGTGCCAGCCCCTCGAGCACGGCGCTCAGCCCGGTGCCGATCGGCCATTCGGGGAGGATGAGCGCCACCACGTTGCTGCGGCCCATGCGCAGGGTGCGCCCCGCGAGCTGCGGTCGGTAGCCGAGCGACTGCGCGGCGGCGTGCACCCGATCGCGCGTCTCCTGCCCGATGCGGCGGCCCGGCGTCTCGTTCAGGACATAGCTCACCGTGGCGGCGGAGACCCCGGCCGCGTCCGCGACGTCATGCGTGGTGGGACGGCGACGGTTCCCGGACACTGCGACTCCTCTTGATAACGGTTCAATTACGAGATGGCCTGCGGACTGGTGACGGATTAACGATTCAACGTACTCTGTCGAACACACAGGTTAATCCTTAATCCAAACGGTACACGGATCGACCTGCCGACATCAACAGTCATCGGAGACATACATGAAGAAGCTGATCGCGGCGGCCGCCGCGGTAGGCGTGCTCGTGACCGCGGTTGCCTTCGCAACCCCGGCGCAGGCCGCCACCAAGACGCTGACCATCGGCGTCCTGCAGGACCAGTCGGGTTGGGATCCGGGCGTGCTGGGCAACGGCAACAACTCCACGTTCTGGCAGGCCACCTACGACACGCTGTTCAACCTGGACGCCGATGGCAACGTGGTCCCCAACGTGGCGACCAAGTATGCGTATGACAAGACCTTCACCAAGCTCACGCTCACCATCCGTCCCCGCATCAAGTTCACGGATGGCACACCGCTCAATGCCAAGGCCGTCGCCATCAACCTCATGCACACCAGGGCCGGCACCGGCGAGGCTGCCGCCTACCTCACGCAGGTGAAGTCAGCGACCGCACGCAACGCGAGCACCGTGCTTGTCACGCTGGCGCAGCCGGATCCCGGCCTGCTCCTGCAGCTCGCATCGCAGTCCGGAACGCTGGCCAGCCCCAAGGCCATCGCCGCCGGCACCATCAATGCCAACCCGGTCGGCTCCGGTCCCTACAAGCTCGATGCGGCCAACTCGGTCGCCGGCTCGCGCTACACCTTCGTCCGCAACCCGGGCTACTGGAACAAGAAGGCCTACCAGGCGGATGTCGTCGTGCTCAAGGTCATGGCCAACCTCACCGCCATGGTGAACGCCCTCGCCGCGGGTGAGGTGCAGGCCGGCAACGTCAACGATGTCAAGCAGGTTCCCCCGCTGCTGAACAAGGGTCTGGCCGTGCAGCAGTTCGCCACCTCGGACACCGCGGGCCTCTACCTCTACGACCGTGCTGGCACCCTCATCAAGCAGCTCGCTGACGTCCGCGTGCGCCAGGCGATGAACTACGCCATTGACCGCGACGCGATCGTGGCCAAGGCCTACTACGGGGTCGGCACGGCCACCGAGCAGACCTTCGCCAAGGGCGGTGCCGCGTACCTGCCGGCGCTCGACAAGACCTACCCGTACAACCCGGCCAAGGCCAAGCAGCTGCTCGCTGACGCTGGGTACCCGAATGGCTTCGACCTCACGCTCCCGGACGTCCGGGCGTCATTCCCGGGTGCTGCCGCCGCCCTGCAGGAGTACTTCGCGGCCGTGGGCATCAGGATCCAGTGGAAGGCCCGTCCGGCCCTCGCCCAATACCTGCTGGACCTGCAGAGCGGCAAGTGGGGCGCTGCCTACATGCCGCTCAATGCCGGTGCCTCGTTCACGACCGTGGCCAAGGAGGTCGCCACCACCGGCACCTGGAACATGTTCAAGTACCAGGACGCGGGAATGAACGCGCTCCTCAAGCAACTGGGCAGGACGACCGGTGCGGCGCAGCTCAAGGTGCTTCGCGCCATCAACACCAAGATGGTGCGTGACGCATGGAACGTCCCGGTCCAGCAGGTCGTGACGCAGTTCGTCTACGACAAGGCCCTGGAGCCGACCTTCGCGCCGTATGCGGCACTGCCGCCGCTACGTTGGATCCGTTTCGCCTGATGCAACCCGGGCTGGGTGCGGTGCACGACAGCGCACCGCCCCCAGCCCCGCCTCCACTCGCTCTCGGTTAGGCCCCCCATGTTCATGTTCGTCCTGCGCCGCTTCCTCTCGGGGATCCTGCTGGTGCTCGTCGTTGCCACGATCACCTTCCTCGCCATGCGACTCACCGCACCCAACCCGACGGCCTCCATCATCGGCGAGGGTGCCACCCACGAGCAGCTCGTCAAGCTCACGCACCAGCTGGGCCTCGACCGCCCGTGGCCCCGGCAGTACTGGGACTGGCTCTCGCACGCCATCCGCGGCGACTTCGGCGTCTCCTGGTACAGCCCCGACACGGTGATGTCCACGTTGGCCATCCGGGTGCCGGTGACCATGGGCTTCGTCACCATGGGCCTGCTGCTCTCCGCCAGCCTGGCACTGGTGCTCGGCGTCACCGCTGCGGTGCGCGGTGGGGTGACCGACCGCCTGGTGCAGGTGCTCGGCATCATCGGCTTCGGTGTCCCGGCCTACATCATCGCCATCTTCCTTGCCATCCAGCTCGCCATCAACCGTCACCTCTTCCCGGCCACGGGCATCGTGCTGTGGAGTGAGTCGCCAGCCGGCTACCTCAAGCACTTGGCGCTGCCCGCGATCGCCCTGGCGGTCGGCGCCATGGCCTCCACCGCGCAGCAGGTACGTGGCGCCATGCTCGACCAACTCGACGGTGACTACGTGCGCACGCTGCGCTCCCGCGGCATCACCGAGCGCAAGATCATCTTCAAGCACGCGCTGCGCAACGGCGCGCCCGCAGCGCTCACCAACCTGGGCATCCAGTTCATCTCCATGCTCGGCGGCGGTGTCGTCATCGAGTCCATCTTCAACCTGCCCGGTATCGGGTCGATGGCGACCATCGGCGCGCAGCGTGGCGACCAACCTGTGGTTCTCGGCGTCGTGGTGGTGATGGTCGCGGCTGTGGTCGTGGTCAACACCCTCATCGACATCGGCTACGGACTGCTCAACCCGAAGGTGCGCGTCAAGTGAGCACACAGATCGAGAAGCTTCCGCCGCTGCAGAAGCGCCCGAGCGTCTTCCGACGCTTCCTCAAGCACCCCAC
>JAJXSV010000036.1 GCA_021784375.1 Actinomycetes bacterium
CGGGAGACCGGGGCCATCGTCACGGCGGAGGAAGCCGTGAGCAAGGGTGGGCTGGGCGCCGCCGTCGCAGCAGTGGTGGTCACGAACGCACCGGTGCCCATGCGCATCATCGGCACCGACCACTTCGCACCGACCGGTTCGGTCGAGTGGCTGTTCGAGCACTACGGGCTGACGCCGGCGGGCATCGCCGATGCCGCTCGCGAGGTCCTCGGAGCGAAGTGAGATGACACCGTCGGCAGTGCTGGCGATCGACCAGGGCAGTGGCAGTACCAAGGCCCTCCTGGTGGACGCGCACGGCAGGGTGGTCGCGCGCGGCGCTGCTGATGTCACCACCACCCATCCCCGACCGGGCTGGGTGCAGCAGGATGCGAACCACCTCTGGGACACCGTGCAGGCGGCAGTGGCCGCCGCGCTCGCCCAGGCGCCGGGTGTCGTCGTGTCCGCCATCGGCCTGAGCACGCAACGGGAATCGCTCGTGGTGTGGGATCGCCGGACGGGCGATCCCCTGGCACCCGTGCTCACCTGGCAGGACCGGCGCAGCAGCGCCCTCATCGAGCGCTTCGTGCCGGTGGCGGACGACGTGCGCCGCCTCAGCGGCCTGCCGCTCGACCCCATGTTCTCGGCCCTCAAGGCCGCGGTGGTGCTGCCCGGACTGCCCGACGGTGCCGACGCCTGCATCGGCACCGTCGACTCCTGGCTGCTCTGGAAGCTCGGCGCCGGTCACGTGATCGAAGTCGGCAATGCCAGTCGCACACAGTTGCTCGACGTCGCGACCGGGACCTGGAGCGACGACCTGCTCGACCTCTTCGGCCTGTCGCGAGGCGTGCTCCCGGAGGTCGTCCCCTCCAGCGCAGTGCATCGACTGCGCACGGAGGCACTGCCGGGCGTGCCTGCCGGCACGCCGATCTCCGGTGTCCTCGGCGACTCCCACGCTGCGCTGTTCGCGCATGCGGGTTGGATCCCGGGTCGCGTGAAGGCCACCTACGGCACGGGCTCGTCCGTGATGGCGATCAGCCCTGCCAACGGGCTCGCCCAGGGCCTGTGCGAGACCATTGCCTGGAGCGACGAGCGCGGCATCGCGCGTGCGCTCGAGGGCAACATCCTCTCCAGCGGTTCGACGCTCGTCTGGCTGGCCGGGCTCTTCGGTACGACCGTCGAGGCGCTGGCCGCCGCGGCGACGCCCAGCACCGGTGCCGTGCACCTCGTGCCCGCCTTCAACGGACTGGGTGCTCCCTGGTGGGACGAGCAGGCGACGGGAGTCCTCTCCGGCCTCACCATGAGCACCGGCTTCGCGGACATCGCCTCCGCCGGCCTCGACTCCGTCGCCATGCAGGTGGCGGACATCGTCGACGCCATGCGCGCCTCCGGCGTGCACGTCGACAACCTGCGTGCGGACGGCGGCGCCACCCGCAATGCTGATCTCATGCAGCGCCAAGCCGACTTCGCCCATGCCCGCATCGCCGTATCCACCGTGGCCGAGCTCTCGGCGGTGGGCGCCGCGAACTTCGCGGGGCGCACGGTCGGCATCTGGGACGACGTGCAACTCGCGGAGCGGGCCCGCACCGAGGCGGAGTACGCGCCCGCCCTCGATGACGTCGGCCGGCGCCAGCGTCGGCAGGACTGGCACGACGCGGTCGCCCGCGCCCGGTTGGCGGTCTGACCATGGCGACGCCCGGCACGGAACAATTGCGCTTCATCACCAAGGTCGCCCTCATGTACCACGAGGAGGGCCTGAACCAGCCGCAGATCTGCGCCCAACTCGGCATCCCCCAGGCGCGCGTCAGCCGCCTGCTGAAGCAGGCCGTGGAACTCGGCATCGTGCGTACGACGGTGGTGCCGCCCGCGGAGCTGCATGTGGACTGGGAGCGGGAACTGGTGCGCGCCTTCGGCATCCAGGACGTCGTCATCGCCGACGCCGTGGACGGGCACGGTCATGCCGTGCTCGGGGCGGCAGCGGCGACCTACCTGGAGTCCACCCTCTACGGCAACGAGCGTCTCGGCATCTCCTCGTGGAGCGCCTCGCTGCTGGCGACCGCTGAGGCCATGCGTCCGCGCCCCCATCGCGTGGCCACCGAGGTCGTGCAACTCCTCGGCGGAGTGGGCAACCCGCTGGCGCAGGTGTCCGCCACCCGACTGACCGCGCGCTTCGCGGAACTCACCGGTGGCGAACCGAGGTTCCTGGCCGCTCCCGGCGTGGTCGGCTCCGCCGCGGCACGGGACGCACTGCTCGCGGACCCCTACGTGCACCAGGTGGTGGAGGCGTGGCAGGGGCTCACCACCGCCCTGGTCGGCATCGGCGCCCTCGAACCCTCACCGCTGCTCGCAGAGTCGGGCAACTCCATCAGCGACGGGGACCAGGCGGAGCTGCGATCCCTGGGTGGGGTCGGCGACGTCTGTCTGCACTACTTCGACGCTGCCGGCGACCCGGTGCGCTCTTCGCTGGACGAACGCGTGCTCGGCATCCCCGCAACCCTCCTGCGCAATGTCCCGCGCCGCATCGGCGTCGCCGGTGGCATGCGCAAGCTCGAAGCCATTCGCGCCGCACTCCGCGGCGGCTGGATCAACATCCTGATCACGGACTCGCAGGTCGCGGCCGCGCTCATATCGGAATTCAAGGAAAGGAACTAGCACCATGTCATCGTTGACCTTCGGCTCCGGCATCTGGGCGTTCGGCCAATTCGTGGATCGCTACGCCTCTGACGGCTACGGCGATCCCAAGTCGAGCTACGACATGATCATGGCGGCCTCCAAGGTGCCGGACCTCACCTACCTGGACATCAATGTGCCCTTCGCCACCGATGGCCTGTCCGCGACCGAGATGAAGAAGATGCTCGACGACAACGGGCTCAAGTGCCGCGCCACCACGCCGCACATCTACATGCGCGAGTACGCCAAGGGCTCCTTCACCAATCCCGACCCCAAGCTGCGCGCCAAGACCCTCGACCGCGTGCGCGAGGCCATCGACGCAGCCGCCGTCCTCGAGGCCGGGTATGTGAAGTTCTGGCCCGGGCAGGATGGCTTCGACATGCCCGGCCAGGTCAACTACATGCAGATGTGGGACTACACGATCGACGGCATCCGGACGCTCGCCCAGGAGAACCCCGGTGTCCAGTTCGCGATCGAGTACAAGGCGAAGGAACCGCGCGTGCGCATGCTGCTCGCCACCGCGACCAAGACCCTGCTGGCCATCCAGGAGATGGGCGTCCCGAACGTCGGCATCGTCATGGACTTCGGCCACTCGCTGCTCGCCAACGAGACGCCGGCGGAGGCCGTGCAACTCATCCACCGCCACGGCAAGCTGGTGAGCGCGGAACTCAACGACAACTGGCGTGGATGGGACGATGACCTCCCCGTCGGCTCGGTCCACCTGTTCGAGACCCTCGAGTACATGCTCGCCCTGCGTGAGATCGGCTGGACCGATCCGGTGCTGCTCGACCAGTTCCCGTTCCGTGAGGACCCGGTCGCCGCTGTGTCCCGCAGCATCGAGACCATCAAGCGCCTGGACGCGGTGTGCGACCGCATCGACATGGCGGCGCTGCGCCAGGCCCAGGACGCGCAGGACGCCCTCGCAGCACAGGCCGTGCTGTGGGACGCCGTACTCGGAAAGTGATGGGCGCCACCATGTCCAAGTACAGGAGCGCCTGGTCGGTCGCGGCTGACGCGAAGCGCATCCGCGTCATCTGCGACAACGACTACGCGGGCGACCCCGACGGCCTGGTGCAACTCGCGCACCACCTGCTGAGCCCGACCGTCGACATCGTCGGCATCATCGGCACGCACCTCGCGGTGGGCGATCACTGGGGGAGCCAGCACGAGGACGTGCCACTGGCAGCGGCCCAGATCGCACGCAAGGTAGCCAGGCTCTGCAAGCGCGACGAGGTCAAGATCGTCACCGGTGCACGCGGCCACATGGTCGATCACCGCGATCCGCTGGACTCCGATGGCATCCAACTCATCATCGAGGAGGCCATGCGCGACGACGTCGACACACCGCTCTATGTGGTGTGCGGCGCCAGCCTCACCGAGATCGCCTGTGCATGGCTCATCGAGCCGCGCATCGCGGAACGCCTCACCGTCGTGTGGATCGGCGGGCACGAGCACCCGGGAGCGCCAGTCGCGCCGGGCGCCCCCGACATGGAGTACAACCTCAACATCGATCGCATCTCCGGCCAGGTGGTGTTCAACGACTCCAACCTCAACATCTGGCAGTTCCCGAGGGATGCGTACCGACAGGCGCTCGCCAGCCGCGCCGAGTTGGAACTGCGCATGCACCGCCGCGGGGGCAAGCTGGGCAGGTTCCTGTTCGCCCGGTTGGGGGCCGTGGCTGCCAACGTCTCGGGCTTCGGCATGGTCGCGCGCGAGACATACGTGCTCGGCGACAGCCCGCTCGTGTTGGCGACGGCGCTGCAGTCGATGTTCGAGTCCGAGCCCGCGTCCTGCCATTGGGACGAACGCCGCTGCCCCTTCATCAACGACGAGGGCCTGTACGTCGACAACCCCGACGGCCGTCCGCTGCGGGTGTTCACCCATATCGACAACCGCTTGTGGCTCGAGGACCTCTTCGCCAAGCTCGAGCTGCTCGCAGAGAGATGACCGCCATGGATCACCCCTTCTGGCCCCTCAAGTACGTGGTGCCACACGCACGTGTCATCAGCGACAACGACTACTCGGGCGACCCCGACGGTTTGGCGCAGCTGGCGCACCACCTGCTGAGCCCGTCGGTCGACGTGCGGGCCGTCATCGGCACGCGCCTGGGCATCATGCGCGACGATCGCGACCACGACTTCACGCCCGTCATCGACACGGCCGTGCAGTACGCGCGCGAGGTGGCGGCGCTGTGCGGACGTGAGGAGGTGCCGGTGCTGCGCGGCGGTCTGCACCGACTGCCCGACGCGGAGACCCCGGTGGACAGCGCGGGTGCGCGCTTCATCGTCCAGGAGGCCATGCGCGATGACACCGACCTCCCACTGTTCGTGTGCTGCGGGGCGGGACTCACGGAGGTCGCGAGTGCCTACCTCATGGAACCGCGCATCGCTGAGCGCATGACGCTCGTGTGGATCGGCGGCTACGAGCATGACGAGACCGCGCCCCGCGGCCCCGGCGCCGGTGACCTCGAGTACAACCTCTCGATCGACCTCCTCGCCGGTCAGGTCATCTTCAACCGGTCGGGCATCGAGGTGTGGCAGGTGCCTCGCAATGTGTACCGGCAGTGCATGACCTCGCGCGCGGAACTCATCGTGCGTCTCGGCGGAAACGGCGCGCTCGGTGACTACCTGCTGCAGAAGATCGGCCTGATCTCGGAGCGCTTCTCCGAGTTCGGTATCCCGCTCGGTGAGTCGTACGTGCTCGGCGACAGCCCGCTCGCGCTGCTCACCGTGCTGCCGACGATGATGGAGTCCGAGGTCTCGTCGAGCGACTGGACGGACCTGCCGTGCCCGCGCATCCTCGACAGCGGGCGCTATGAGCCCAACCCGCAGGGCCAGACGATCCGTGCCTTCTCGCGCATCGACAACCGCACCATGCTCGAGGACTTCTTCGCCAAGGTCACGCTGCGGGCCCGGGTCGTCCCCAACCCCTCCATCTGACAACCCAGCGAACGCACCCGGGAGCCGTCGGCACCTGCGGCCCGGGCACGGGCCCGGCGTCAGGACTCCGCGGAGGTTGAGTGCCGTGAATCGAGAGTGAGTGTCATGCCAGCTGTGCTGTACGAGGACTTCACCGATCCCTACGTGGATGTTGACGAGTGGCGTGACGCACCAGTGCGGCATCGGTACGTGCATGGCGGATTCGCGAGCAACAGCACGCGCTTCTCGCTCTACCTGCCGCCGGCGGAGCAGTACCAGGGTCGCTTCTTCCAGCACTTCACGCCGGTGCCCGACAGTGAGTTCCTGGCGGTCTCGGCCACCGGCCAGGAGGACCGCATCGGCTTCGCGGTCTCAAGCGGTGCCTACTTCCTGGAGACGAACGGTGGCGCCGACGTGCACGTGCCCGGATCGCAGGGCGACCCCACGTTGTCGGCCTATCGGGCCAACGCTGCGTGCGCTGAGTACTCACGCAGCGTCGCCCAGGGCATGTACGGCACGCACCGCCCGTATGGCTACGCCTATGGTGGCAGCGGTGGGGCCTTCCGCACGATCGGTGCGGCCGAGAACACCACCGGCGTCTGGGACGGCTTCGTGCCCTACGTCCCCGGCAGCCCGATGGCCATCCCCAATGTCTTCAGCGTGCGCATGCACGCCATGCGCGTCCTACGCAACGCCTTCGATGGCATCGTCGATGCCCTCGAGCCCGGGGGGAGCGGCGACCCGCTCGTCGGCCTGACATCGGAGGAGCGGGAGGCCTTCCTCGAGGTGACGCGCATGGGCTTCCCACCGCGGTCGTGGACCGCGCATCGCACCATGGGCATCCACGCGTTCGCCGTCCTCTACCAGGCGCTCGTCACGATGGATCCCACGTACTTCGAGGAGTTCTGGACGGCACCCGGCTACCTGGGCACCGACCCCGCATCCTCGGTGCGGCGGGATCGGTTGCAGGTCGATGCCCGCGTGACCGGGGTGATCGGCCTGCGCGAGGCCGCCGCGAGGGCATTGCCGCTGTCGCCGCAGGCGGGTCGTGCCCGTGGTGGCGTTGACAACGCGTTCGCCGCCAGTGCCAACGACGATGCGGTGGCCGCACTGCAGCTCGACATCACCCTCCCGGACGACCTGCAGTCGGCGGTGCTGCGCGTGACGAGCGGAGCCGCCGCAGGCGCCAGCTTCAACCTGCGGGCCGCGCGCGTCCGGGTCATCGTCTTCGACGAGCAGGCGATCGGGACACTGGTGCAGGGCATCGCCGTCGGCGATGGGGTGCGGATCGACAACAGCAACTTCCTCGCCGCGCAGACCTACCACCGACACCAGGTGCCGGGGACGGAGTACGCGGTCTGGGACCAGTTCCGCAATCAGGACGGCACTCCGCGGTACCCGCAACGGCCGATGATCGTGGGCCCCATGATGGCGATGGGCGCGACGGGCACGCTGCAGACCGGACACATCCACGACCGCATGATCGTGGTGGCCTGCCTGCTCGACCGCGAAGCCTTCCCCTGGCAGGCCGACTGGTACCGGCAACGGGTCACCGAGCACCTGGGCGCACGCGCCGAGGACATGTTCCGGCTCTGGTTCGTCGACCATGCGCTGCACGGCGACTTCGAACGCCAGGACGATCCGACGCACAGCGTCAGCTACGTCGGCGTCCTGCATGAGGCGCTACGCGCGCTCAGCGCGTGGGTCGAGCGCGGAGTCGAGCCGGCGGCGAGCACCGCGTACCGGGTGGTCGAAGGCCAGGTGGAGGTGCCCGCCGCGGCCCTCGAGCGCCTCGGTGTGCAGCCGACGATCAGGTTGCTCGCCAACGGCGCCACGCGGGCCGAGGTGATGGCGGGCGAGGACGTGGTCTTCACGGTGACCGCGGAGGCGCCACCCGCTGGCGCTCCGATCGTGCGCTTGGAGTGGGACTTCGAGGGACAAGGCGAGTTCGCCGCCGCAGACGACCTCGCCGGAGAGCGGCAGGTGCGCCTCTCGCGCACACACGCATTCAACGACGTCGGCACCCACTTCGTCACGGTGCGCGTGCGCGCCCAGCATGAGCGAGATTCGGGGACGCCGTTCGCGCGCGTGGACAACCTGGGCCGTGTGCGTGTCGTGGTCGTCTGATGGCGTCCGCGACAGGCCAGGGTCACCGCCTGACCCTGGCGGGGCGTGGACGCGCCAGGGGCGGCGAGGGCGGCGGAGCGAGACCGGTCGCCTCCGCGCCGCGTCCGTAGACTCATCCCCATGTACGAAGCCGTGAGACTCGACCCGATCGAGGACGCCATCCAAGCCATCCGCGAGGGCAAGCTCGTGCTGGTCGTCGACGATGAGGACCGCGAGAACGAGGGCGATTTCATCTTCTCCGCCGAGCTGGCGACACCGGAGCTCATGGCCTTCGCCGTCCGCTACTCGACCGGCGTCATCTGCGCACCCATGGTGGGCGAGGACCTCGACCGCCTCAACATCCCACCGATGACGGCCGTCAACACGGACCAGAAGGGCACGGCGTACACCGTGTCCGTCGATGCCCGCGGTGTGGAGGCCACGGGCATCTCCGCGGCCGATCGCGCGATCACGGTGCGCACGCTGGCCGCGCCGGACTCCGTGCCCAACGACTTCACGCGACCCGGTCACGTCTTCCCACTCCGTGCGGTACCCGGCGGGGTGCTGCGGCGTGCCGGGCACACCGAGGCCACGGTGGATCTCTGCCGACTGGCGGGCCTCCGCCCCGCTGGCATCTGCGTCGAGATCCAGCATGACAACGGGGAGATGATGCGTGCGCCGGAGATCCGCGCCTTCTCAGATGCGCACGGCATCGTCATGGTGTCGATCGCGGATCTCATCTCCTACATCCGGCGCACCGAGCGCCAGGTGGAGCGCGTGACGGAGACCGAACTGGCCACCGAGTACGGCACCTTCCATGCCGTCGGCTTCCGCAGCTTCATCGACGGCAGCGAGCACCTCGCCATGGTCATGGGTGAGATCGGCGACGGTGAGGACGTCCTCGTGCGCGTGCACTCCGAATGCCTCACCGGCGATGTCTTCCACTCCAACCGCTGCGACTGCGGACCGCAGCTGGATGCCGCACTCCACGCCGTGGCGGCGAAGGGTCGCGGCGTCGTGCTCTACGTCGGCGGACACGAAGGACGGGGCATCGGTCTGCTTGGCAAGCTCAAGGCCTATGCGTTGCAGGAGCAGGGGCTCGACACCGTCGACGCGAACCTCGCCCTGGGGTTCCAGGCGGATGCGCGCGACTACGGGACCGGCGCGCAGATCCTCGTCGACCTCGGCATCAGGTCCATGCGCCTGCTCACGAACAACCCGGCGAAGCGCGCTGGCCTCGAGGGCTACGGGCTGACCATCTCCGGGCGTGAGCCACTCGTCATCGCGCCCCACCCGGACAATGCCGCCTACCTGGCGACCAAGGCCGCGCGCTTCGGCCACGACTTCACGACGAGCGACTGACGCGCAGGCGCCGGACAGCGCTTCGCAGGCCGGCGCGCGGCCGTTATGACGTCGCGGGGATGACGAAGGTGCTGAACGAATCCGCGGGCAGCGTGGCCGTGAGCACCAGGCCGCCGAGGAGGGCGCTCCACTCCTGGGCTGCGCACGTGTCGTTGTGCACGACGAGGACCACGCCCCCATCGGGATTGCGCCACGCCAACTGCTGCTCGAAGCCGGCATAGCTCGACGTCGGCAGCACCCTGGCTCCCGGCCGCACGAAGTGCGTCATGTGCTTGAGCAACTGGTACTCATGTGAGAAGCGGTAGCTGCGCGTCACGGGATCAACCACGACGAGCGAGTTCTGCGCCCATCCCCAGCGGCTGATGCCGCCCTCCACGAGCGCCATGTTCCAGTACATGTACGCACTTGCACCGTGCGTCATGTAGTGCCTGATGAGCGACCAGGTGTAACGGGCGAAGCGCCAGTCGTTGAGGCCATCGCCACACTCCTGCTCCGACTGGTAGATGCGCAGTTCGGGGCGCTTGCGGTGCAGGTAGGGCACCGCGCCCTTCCCGGCCCACTGAACGCCGACACCGGAGACGAACGGGCCCGCCCCGGGGTCATCGAGCACCGCCTCCGCCTGCCACTCCTTCGGGCGCTCGAGGGTGCCGAGGAAGATCTCGACGCCACGCCGGGCCATCTCCGGGCCCAGGTGGCGGATGAAGCGGGCGAGGCCCTGGGGCGTCCAGGTGCAGCTGGGGAACACCTGTGCGGAGTTGAACTCGTTCTGCGGCATCACCATGCCGATCGCGATGTCGCGCTCGGCGTAGGCGTCGATGAAGCGGCCGAAGTAGCGCGCATAGGCGTCGAGGTAGCGATCCTCCTGGATGAAGGTGTCGGTGTCTTCGGCGCGAACCTGATGGGGCTGCAGGCCGTTCTCCGCACGCTGCCACAGGGCCATGGGCGCGCTGCATGCGTAGTGCCCGTTGTCCTTCATCCAGGTGGGCGGGCTCCACGGTGAGGCCCACAGGCGCAGCGCCGGCTGATGCCGCTTGGCCGCGCGGATGAACGGGATGAGCGTCTCCTCGTCGTGCGCGATGCTGAAGCCCGACAGCTCGAAGTCTCCTTCCAGCTCGTCGTAGGAGTACCAGTCGCGCGAGAAGTCATTGGCCCCCAAGGGCATCCGGCAGAGCGCCAGATCCAGGCCCGTCCCCGGCTCGAACAGCGCGCGCATGACAGCGTCACGATCGGCCTCGCTCAGCAGGGCGAGCGCATCCCAGCCGAACTCGTTGAAGGAGGCGCCGAACCCCTCCATGACCTGCTGTGGGTGCTCGAGGTCGACGAGCGTCGACGGCATGGCGGTGGGCGTCGAGAGCGCGGCCGGAGCCTGCTCGACCCAAGGGGCGTCCTCCGTGGTCACGATCCATCGGACGCCTGCAGCGCCCGGCAGCGGGTGTGTCGTCTCCGTCATGCCCTCATCCTCTCGCATGCCCTTCGCAGCCGGCCGTGGCCACGAACGGAGCGCCGGTCCGATGACCTCCGGACCGGCGCTCACGACGTCGATGTGCTACTTGATCTCGATGGTGCGGACCGTGCCGTCCGTCAGTGAGGCGTTGTCGGCGACGATGACCTCGAACTGGCCGGGCTCGGTCTGCCAGCCATCCGCCCAGTGCTGGAAGCGGCGGGCCTCGATGGTGACCTCGGCCGTGACGGACGCGCCAGCCGGCGCCGACACGCGCGCGAATCCGGCCAGCCAGTGCGCGGGACGGCGAACTCCGGACTCACGACGGCGCAGGTACACCTGCACCACGGTGCTGCCATCGCGCTTGCCGGTGTTGGTGATCCCGACGTGCACGGTCACCGGGTTGCCGGCATGCATCTGCGACACGACATCGACGCTGTCGCGCGTCCAGGTCGTGTAGCCCAGGCCGTGGCCCATCCAGTATGCGGGCTCCCTGCCAGCGAGCGTGTACGCGCGGTAGCCGATGTTCAGGCCCTCCTCGTAGACGACCTCC
Source organism: Actinomycetes bacterium (assembly GCA_021784375.1). The sequence goes on from JAJXSV010000036.1 coordinate 11,027, forward strand.
AGCGTGCCCGGCGCGGGGTCCGTGTTCGACACCGGCGCGGACGCCAGATCGACGGCCCAGGACGTCGGGAGGTGACCGCCGGGCTCGATGACGCCGTAGATGACATCCGCCAGCGCGTTGCCCATCTCCTCGCCCGGGAACCAGGTGAGGAGGATGGCCGCCACGTCCCCCCGCCACGGCATCTCCACCGGTGAGCCGGCATTCACGACCACGATGGTGCGCTTGTTCACGGCCGCGACTGCCGCCACCAGCGCATCCTGGTCACCGGGCAGGCGGAGGTCGCTGCGGTCGTAGCCCTCGCTCTCCACGATCTCCGTGGTGCCGACGACGACGATCGCGACCTCGGCCGTGGAGGCGAGGGCGACGGCGCGTTCGAGTTCGGCCGCATCCGACAGCCGCGGGGCGCGGTAGCCGATGCGCGTGGAAACCACGGAGAGTCCGGGGATGCCCATGCCGGATGCCGCGTGGAACTCCAGGTCGATGCTCTCACCGGGCTGCATGTCCTGCTCGACGAACGACTGCGGCGGGTTCATGAAGGCAGCGGCCGGATCGCCCTCGAAGGTGGCGGCACCCTCGAAGCGGGTCTCGCCGTTGACGATGATCTTGGCGCCGCCGAGGGTCGCGGTGCCGAAGCGGTGCACCCCCGCCTCGGCCGCCGTGAAGCGGGTGCGCACGCGGGTCCAGGCCGTGGGTCCGGCGATGGTGGGGTTCATGTTGATGAAGTGGCTGCCGGCGCGGATCTCGCTCAGTACCTCGCTGCCGTCCTCGGCGAAGAAGGTGAGCTCGACGCCCTTGCTGCCATTGGGTGCGATCAGCAACTCGATCGGGAAGGGCTCGAGATCGTCGGAGAGGTGCGAGCCGACCGCGAACTGCACGGTGGTGCCCAGTGCTGCGCCTGCGCGCAGGCCGTTGAGCGGCGAAACGGGCGCGAACGGGAGCACGGTCGCGGAGCCACCGCCCATGATGCGGCCCTCCAGCGCGTGCGCGCCGATCACCGCGATGGACTTGGTGCGCGACGCGAGCGGGAGCACGCCCTCGTTCTGCACCAGCACCATGCCCTCGGCCGCGATGGCCCGGATGCGGGCACGCGCGTCCGCCACGGTCCGCACGTCCTGCGGCTGGGACTGCAGCGCGCCCACGCGGTTGGCCAGGCGCAGCATGCGCAGCACCTTGTCGTCGATGGCCGCGACGGGGACGCGGCCGGCCTGCACCGCCTCGAGCAGGCCCTCGCTCCAGGGGCTCCGGGGGCCGGGCATGGCCCAGTCCTGGGCCGCGTTCGCAGACGCCTCGACGGAGCGCACGGCGGTCCAGTCCGAGACCACGACGCCGGAGAAGCCCCACTCGTCCTTGAGCGGGTGTCGCAGGAGGTCGTTCTCCGTCATGGTGGTGCCGTTGGTGCGGTTGTAGGCCGACATGATCGACCAGGCCTCGCCCTGGGTGACCGCGGCTTCGAAGGGCGCGAGGTAGAGCTCGCGGAGCGTCTGCTCATCGACCACGGAGTTCATGCTGAAGCGGTCGTTCTCGGAGTCGTTGGCCACGTAGTGCTTCGGGCAGGCGCCGACGCCCTGCTCCTGGACGCCCCTGATGTAGGCCACGGCCAGTTCACCGGTCAGGTACGGGTCCTCCGAGTAGGCCTCGAAGTGGCGACCGCCGCGGGGGGAGCGGTGCAGGTTGATGGTGGGGCCGAGCACCACGTCGATGCCCTTGCGGCGCCCCTCCATGGCCGACAGCTGCCCGATGGTGCGCAGCGCCGTGCGATCCCAGGTGGAGGCCAGGCAGGTGGCCGACGGCAGGGACAGTGAGGGATCGCGTTCGTCCCATTCCGCGCCGCGCACGCCGGTCGGGCCGTCGGAGACGACGAGCTTGCGCAGTCCGATCGAGGGCAGGGCGTAGGCACTCCACGCATCCTCGCCGGTGAGCAGTCGGACCTTCTCCTCGAGCGTGAGGGAGGCCACAAGATTCGTGAGTTCATTGCTTGTCAGGGGCATAACTGAAACGATAAAGTAGAAACCTGACAGATGCAAGGTTCTCTTGCAGGATGTCCTCCGAAGCGGAAGGTGTGCGCGGCATGAGCTGGCCCAGGACCATGCAGGACGCCCGGGGCGCCCTGTTCGACCTCGACGGCGTGCTCGTCGACACGGCCGTCCTGCACCACGCGGCCTGGCAGGAACTCGCCACCGAACTGGGCTTCCTGCTCACCGACGAGGCAGCGGAGCGCACCAAGGGGGTGTCGCGACTGGCGGCCCTCGACATCGTCCTCGAGGCCGGGGGCATCACCGCTGACGACGACGCCAGGTTGCGCTGGGCCACGCGCAAGAACGAGCGCTACAAGGAGATGCTGGGCGACCTCTCGCCCCGGGACCTGCTCCCCGGAGCCCTGGAGTTCCTGCACGCGCTCGGCGATCGCGGCATCAGGCGCGCACTGGGCTCGGCCAGCGCGAACGCCCCCGCCATCCTGCAGCACCTGGGGATCGCGGGCTGCTTCGAGGCGGTCGTCGACGGCACCGTGGTCACGGACGCCAAGCCGGCTCCCGCGGTCTTCCTCAAGGGCGCCGAACTGCTCGGCCTGCCCCACGCGCATTGCGTCGTCTACGAGGACGCGGTGGCGGGCGTGCAGGCGGCGCACGCGGCCGGCATGTTCTGCGTCGGCATCGGCAGCCCCAGGAACCTGCCCGAGGCGGACGTCGTGGTCCCGAGCCTGGCCTTCGCCGACATCAGCATCTTCGCCACCCCCACCCGGACACCCAGCAACTAGGAGCACCAGCCATGGTCGACATCACCGCCAGTCCGTTCAACCTGGACCCCGAGGGCGTGCAGTGGGTGGGGTCGACGCTGGCGTCGATGGACACCCGCGCCAAGGTGGGGCAGCTCTTCCACCTCGCCGCCATGTTCCCGGACCCGGCGGCCATCGACCGTGACAACGCGGTGGCGCAGCCCAACGGGTACATGCTGCGCGGCATGCCCGCTGAGCAGGTGGTCGGTCTGCACCGCCACCTGCAGTCGACGGCGAGCATTCCCATGCTCCTCTCGGCGAACCTCGAGAAGGGTGCGGACGGCCTCATCGCGGAGGGCACCTCGTTCGGCAGCCCCATGCAGGTGGCGGCCACCGGCAAGGTCGAGCACGCGTCGCACTTCGGCATCGCCA
>JAJXSV010000354.1 GCA_021784375.1 Actinomycetes bacterium
ATCGAGATGCACCAGCAGGTCGTCGATGGCGTGCTCGCGCTGCAGCGCAAGAACCTCCAGCGTGACCTCCGGCGTGACGAAGGGGTTGCCGTCGCGGTCGCCACCGATCCATGAGCCGAAGGTGATTGGCGCGCTGCCATCGGGCAGGTCCACGTCGATGTTGACGAAGGCCTCCTCGAGATCCTCGAGCACGCGCGCCAGCGGGCCCTGGGCCATGGTGTCCAGGAAGTGCAGTGCGTTGCGGGCCTCATCCATGACCTCGGGGCGCTCGAGCCGCAGTTCGTCGGTCTGCCACAGCAGATGGATGGATTCGCGCAGGCGGCGCTCCCGCCGCTTGGAGATGGGCTGGTCCAGCACGCTGGCCACCCGCAGCAACTTCAGCAGCACCGAGCGGCGGGCCGCTTCCGTGGGATGCGCGGTGAACACCGGCTCAGCATTGATACGGAGCAGGCCCCGCTCCACATCCGCTCGCGCCATGCCCGACTCGGCGATGCGCCGCGCAGCCAGGGCCAGTGGACCCCCGTCCTCGGCCCGGGCGGCAGCCAGCTCGCGGCCGCGGTAGACCTGCTCGGCCACGTTGGCGAGATGGAAGTACATGGAGAAGGAGCGCGCCAGACGGATGGCGTCCTCCAGGTCCACGTTCTCCAGGACCTCGGTCGCCTTCTCCGGATCTTCGCGAACCTCGTTACGGATGTACTCCACCAGTTGCAGCGTCTGCTCGCCCTCCAGACCCGCGATGGTCTCGCCCAGCAGGCGGCCGAGTTCGCGGATCTCCGCACGCAGATTGGCGTCCGTGTGCTCGAGGGCCTCGTCGATGGCAGACATGCGGCAAGGGTAGCCGGGCCCTATGGAGCTGGTCGCTGAGGGGCGCTTGCCCCTGCCGGCGACCGAGCAGGCCAGGTAACACGGATTCCGGCTGCCAGCGTGATCAAGTCGTTACACATTCCGTTCCACTTTGCGATCAATCGTTAGACGCCATTGGTAGACGGCCACTCCCGCTGGGAGTTTGATGGAGACACATCATTCGAAACACGCAACAGGTGTCGAGCCTGTGCGGGATCTCGGGTGCATGCAACACATAGGAGGAACAATGAAGCTTCGCAGGCTAGTCGTCGCATCTGCGGCGGCAGCACTGTGCGCGATCGCCATCCCGGTGTCGAGCGCGTCTGCAGCCGTCGACTGCTCGCAGTACAAGCAGTACGGCGACCTGTCCGGCAAGACCGTGCATATCTTCACGTCGATTCTCTCGCCCGAATCCGACATCTACATGGCCGCATACAAGGACTTCGAGACCTGCACCAAGGCCACGATCCAGTGGGAAGGCTCGAACGACTTCGAATCCCAGCTGAACGTGCGTGTTGCCGGTGGCAGCGCTCCGGATCTCGCGGTCATCCCGCAGCCTGGTCTGCTCCAGAAGATGGTGCAGTCGGGCAAGGCCGTGCCGGCGCCCGCAGGCGTCGTGGCCAATGCCAAGAAGTACTGGAGCGCTGACTGGCGCGCCTACTCAACCGTGAACGGCAAGTACTACGGTGCCCCGCTCTCGGCCAACATGAAGTCGCTCGTCTGGTACAGCCCCAAGAAGTTCAAGAAGCTCGGCCTCAAGGTGCCGACCACGTGGGCGCAGATGATGAACCTCTCCAACACCATCGTGAAGAAGGGCTTCAAGCCTTGGTGCGCTGGTATCGGTTCGGGTACCGCGACCGGTTGGCCGGCCACGGACTGGATGGAAGAGCTCGTGCTTCGTCAGCTCGGCCCCAAGGTCTATGACTCCTGGGTTGCCGGCAAGACCAAGTTCGCCGATCCCAAGATCCAGAAAGTCATGAAGACGCTGGCTGCCTGGCTGATGAACCCCAAGTACGTCAATGCCGGTATCGGTGACGTCAAGTCCATCGCCACCACCACCTTCCAGGACGCCGGCCTCGGCATCCCCAAGGGCAAGTGCTTCATGCTGCAGCAGGCCTCTTTCTATGGTGCGCAGTTCCCCAAGGGCACGACCATCGGCCCCAAGGGTGACGTGTTCGCGTTCTTCCTGCCCGCCATCAACAAGAAGTGGCCCATCCCGGTTGAGGGTGGCGGCGAGTTCATCGTCTCCTTCCGCAACGCTCCTGAGGTCAACGCTGTGCAGACCTTCCTCTCGTCGCCGCAGTACCTGACCGCGCGCGCCAAGCTGTCGACCGGTGGTTGGACCACCGCCAACAGTGGCGTTCCGGCCAGTGCCTACCCGACCCCGCTCGACAAGATGGTTGCCAAGTACCTGGCCAACCCCAAGGCGACCTTGCGCTTCGATGGCTCGGATGCCATGCCGGCAGCCGTGGGTGCGGGTTCGTTCTGGACGCAGATGACGGCGTGGTTCTCGGGTAACAACCCGTCCTCGCCTTCCACCATCAAGGCCATCGCCCAGGCCATCGACTCGACCTGGCCGACATCCTGATTGCATGACACCTCGTCGGTGGGCATCGGTGCTTCGGCATCGGTGCCCACCGATCAATCGGAGTGAGGCATCTTCCGTTGCCCTCGCATTCGAACTAGCGTGATGGCCGCGTGATCGGTTCTCCACCTACATCTTTCGGGGAGTCATGGATACAACCAATGCATGGTCGGATGTCTGGGTACAGATCGTTCCCAAATTCGGCCAGATCATCTTTTCCGTCGCACTCTTCGCAGCAGTACTCATCGTGGCCTTCTGGATCGCCAGCAAGGCCCGCGGTGTCGCGGAGCGTCCGACCGTCATCACCTTGATGCTGGGGCCCGCGGTGGTGCTCGTCACCATCGGCTTGGTCATTCCCGGCTTGCAGACCATCCTTTTCTCCGTCCGTGACCCCTATGGCACCAGTTTCGTGGGCCTCAAGAACTTCGGCTGGGCCTTCACCGATCCGGGCATGCGACAGACCCTCACCAATACGGTGCTGTGGATCGTCCTGGCCCCCATTCTTTCCACTGGTCTGGGCCTGCTGCTCGCGGTGCTCGTCGACCGCATCAAGCATGAAGCACTGGCCAAGGCCCTGATCTTCATGCCCATGGCCATTTCCTTCGTCGGGGCGTCCGTGGTCTGGAAGTTCGTATACGCCTATGCCAGTCCCGAGAATCCGCAGATCGGCCTGCTCGAACAGATCGTCATGGCCTTCGTTGTGAAGGACCCGCCGAACTGGATTCTCACCACACCG
>JAJXSV010000355.1 GCA_021784375.1 Actinomycetes bacterium
CTGGGCGCTCATCACTCGCAACCTCTTCGCCCTGCGCACCACCAATGCACTCGTCTTCTTCTCCGGCTTCGTGGAGCCGGTGTTCTACCTGCTCGCCTTCGGTTTCGGCCTCGGCAACTTCGTGGGCCGTGTAGGTGATGCGGGAGGGCCCTCGCTCTCCTACGCCACCTACATCGCGCCCGCGCTGTTGGCGACCAGCGCCATGAACGGTGCCATTGCCGACTCCATGTGGAATGTCTTCATCAAGATGCATTTCGGCAAGTTCTACAACGCCGTCATGGCCACCTCGCTGGGTGCGCTGGACACGGCGGCCGGGGAAATCGGTTGGGCCATGATTCGCGGCGCCTGTTATGCCGTGGGCTTCATGTGCGTCGTGACGCCGATGCATCTGGTGCCCAGCGCCTGGGCCCTGCTGGCCATTCCGGCTGCGGCACTGGTCGCCTTCGGCTTCGCCTCCGCTGGCATGGCCATCACGTCCTATATGCGCTCCATGCAGCAACTGAACTGGGTGAATTTCTGGTTGCTGCCGATGTTCCTGTTCTCCGGAGCCTTCTTCCCTATTGACCGCTATCCGTGGCTGTTGCAGCACATCATCGAGGTGCTGCCGCTGTGGCAGGCCATCGCCATGTTGCGGGCACTGATGTACGGGCAGTTGGACGCCTCGCTGTTGGGGCACGTGGCCTATTTCGTGCTCTTCTGCGTGGTCGGTCTGTTCTTCACCACGCGCCGGCTCAATGAGCTGTTCCTGCGCTAGTGGTTCAGGACCAGACGACGGACTCCATCAGCTGCTCCAGCCGTTCGCGCAGCGCGGGTGTGAGTCCCAACATTTCCGTTCCCTGTGATTTTGAGAGCTTCTCACCGCTTTCACCTGTGAGCAGCTGATGATGTCGGATGTCCGCGCGCAGGAAGGGCGAGTCGGGCAGGAACTGCGCCAGCCACAACTGCAGCTCCGTGGAGGGCTTGAGATCCTCGCCGCGGATGATGTGCGTGACCCTCAGCTCATGGTCGTCGACGACGGACGTGAGTTGGTACGCCGGCAGATCCTCTCGTCGCCAGAGCGGCGTATCCCCCATGGCCACAACCTCGGGGCTGGCGGTTGCGGGGATGCGCACGCGCACCAGGGTCTTGCGCGGAACGAAGGGCAGGCGCTTGTCGGCGCACCCCTGCTCGCAGCGCGCGTCGCGGCCCAGGTCCCGACGTGAACAGCGGCAGACGAAGGCGGGCAGGCCCGCGGTGATCATGTCGGTGAGAACGTCGTAATAGTGGTCGGCACGCTCCTCCGGCGTCGGAAGCGCTTCATATTCGGTCAGGCCGTGCGGGCCGAGGTTCCACGAGATGTCGAGCCACTCCAGGCAGCGGAAGATATCGGCCACGTATTCGGGACGCAGGCGGAAGGCATCCATGTCGTCGATGCGCAGGGCGATGTCCGCCGACACCTGCGAGGCAACCTGTTGCACGAGCAGGAAGTTCAACAGATTGCCCTCGTGCAGGAAGCCGCTCGGTGTGGGCGCGATCCTGGTGAGTGCAGTGCCGGGTTCAGTACTCATTGGGCAGACCCTTCGCGAAGGAGACTCCGGCAAGGAAGGCGTCGGCCCGCGCGTTGTCCGGGAAACGGGCAATCAGATGCTTGAACTCGCGTCCGTGGTCCGAACGCAGCAGATGCGCCAGTTCATGCACCATGATCGCATCGATGACGTACTGGGGTGCGCGGCGCAGTTGCGAGGAGATGCGAATCGAACGATCCATTGATGAACAGGACCCCCAACGTCGTTCCTGCGTGGCCCACACCACGGAACTGGGTTCCGGGGCCTCGGGCAGGAACTCCATGCGCAACCACAGGGCCCGGGTGAGCAGTTCGACGTCGCTGGGTGCTGCAGACTCGCGCTTGCGGAGCCGGCTGATGAGGTCACGTGCATGTTGTTCGACCTCCCGCTGCGACATCCACTGCGGTGCGCTCACTACGAAGACATCGCCCTCCCGGTGCACGGCGATGGACTTCCTGCGCCGAACAGAACGACGGACCTCGATGCGCTCGGCAGGAGGTCCGTCATTCATGTGCTCAGAATGTCATGCCTTGTCGGGCTCCTTGGTCATGAAGGTCTTGGCCAGTTGCTGCGGCATGCTCTCGTAGCCACGCGGTGCACGGGTGAAGCGACCGGTGCCGTGGGACAGCGAGCGCAGGGCCGTGGAGTAGGTGACGAGTTCCAGGTCCGGCACCTCGGCCGAGACCACGGAGCGGCCGGCCGAGGAGGCCGGCTGGGTGCCGGTGACGCGGCCGCGGCGTGTGGGGATATCGCTGAGTACAGCGCCCACGTAGGCATCGTCCACTTCCACTTCGACGCTGGACACCGGCTCCAGCAAGCCCACACCGGTCTTGGCCGCGGCATCCTGCAGGGCCAACTGTCCGGCATGCTGGAAGGCCATGTCGGAGGAGTCGACGCTGTGCGACTTGCCGTCCTGCAGTCGGACGCGCAGGTCAACCACGTGATAGCCGGCTGCCAGCCCACGTTCCAGCTGGGCCCGGATGCCCTTCTCCACCGAGGGAATGTACTGGCGTGGGACGGCACCGCCGACGACTTCGTCAACGAATTCGAAACCCGAGCCGTGTGGCAACGCCTCCACCATGATGTCGCACACCGCATACTGCCCATGACCACCCGATTGCTTCACCAGCCGACCGTGGCCGACGGCATTGCCGAGCAGGGTTTCGCGTAGCGGCACCTTGAAGGGCACGGCATCCACGGCCACGCCGAAGCGGGTCTTGAGTCGGTCCAGCAGCACATCGAGGTGCGCCTCGCCCAAGGTCCAGAGCACGGTCTGGTTGGTTTCCAGCGGTCGCTCCATGCGCACGCTGGGATCCTCGATGATGAGCCGGTGCAGGCCCTGCGCCAGTTTGTCCTCGTCCTGCTTGTTATGCGCGACGACTGCCATCGGATGCAACGGCACCGGCATCACCCAGGCCGGCATGATGACGGGCTTGTCCTTGGACGAGAGCGTGTCACCGGTCTCGGCGCGACTGAGGCGGGCCACTGCCACCAGGTCACCGGCGATGCCGATGGCGAGCGGACGCAGCATCTTCCCCAGCGGGCTGGAGAGCGCGCCCACCTTCTCGTCGAGGGCGTGGTCCTCATGTCCGGAGTCCTGGCTGAAATGGCCGGATACG
>JAJXSV010000356.1 GCA_021784375.1 Actinomycetes bacterium
GCGAGAGGGGAGTTGAACCCCTACACCCTTGCGAGTACTGGCACCTGAAGCCAGCGCGTCTGCCTATTCCGCCACTCGCGCGTGCTGCCCGGAGGCAACCCCGGAAGTTTAGGGGAAGGGCAATGGTCGTGGGAAATGCGCGTACGCTTTGCCCACCACGCGCGGGAGCCAACCGGCTGAGAGGGCGAAAGCCGACCGCATGAACCTGTCCGGATAATTCCGACGTAGGGAGCGAAATGTCGGTCCACAAGCACCTCACCTTCTCCGACCAGTTCAGCCTCTGGGGCTCGCTGGCCGTCACCCTCACCATCCCCGCGGCCGCGGTCTTCGTGGTGAATCCCCTCGGCGACAAGCCCCTTGGCACCGCCGCTGCCATCACCTCCATCGTGTTGGGAACGGTGATCGGCTCCCTGCTGCTGGGTGGAGTGGCGCTCATCGGCCAGCGCAGCGGCCGCCCCACCATGTACATGTTCGGCGGCATTCTGGGCGCCCGCACCTCCTGGCTGCCCACGGTGCTCAACATCGCGCAGTGCCTGGGCTGGGCGGCCATTGAAGTGCTGGTCATGACGGAGGCCGCCACCTCCCTCACCTCGCATGCGCTGCGACCCATGTGGGCGATCCTCAGCGGCGGCATCGCCCTGGTCATGGCCCTGCGCCCGGTCCGTGCCATCAAGGCGTTGCGCAAGTACCTGGTGGCGCTGGTGGCCATCGCGACGGTGGTGCTCATCATCGGCCTGCTGCAGCGCGGCGTGCACACCGTCGACACCGGGTCCTGGTACGGCTTCTGGCCCTCCTTCGACATCGTCATTTCCCTGCCCGTTTCCTGGGCACCACTGGTGGCCGACTACAGCCGCCACGGACGCGACGAACGCGGTGCCTTCCTGGGTACGGCAGCGGGTTTCGCCAGTGCGGGCATCATCTATTTCCTCATGGGATTGCTGGCAATTCTCACGCTCAACGGGGCGGCCAGCGCCACCATGGCCACGCAGTTCATCCCCGCCTTGTTGGCGGTACCGGCCGGCGTCATCGCCCTCATCATCCTGCTGGTTGACGAGGTGGATGAGGCCTTCGCCAACATCCACTCCACCGCCGTGAGCATTGAGAACCTCACCCAACGGCTCCCGCGTACCTGGGTGGCAGTGGCAGTGGCAGTGATAGCGATGGCGGCGGCGCTCTTCAGCGACCTCATGTCCTACGAGTCGTTCCTCTACGTCATCGGAGCCGTTTTCGTCCCCCTCACCGGTGTGGTCCTCACCTGGGTGTTCATCGGCTGCCGTGGCCGGTACCTCCCGACGGCGGCCACGCCCTGGTTGCTCCTGCCCTGGGGTCTGGGCCTGTCCGCCTACCAGCTGCTGGCTCCCGGCTTCGCGCCGGGCTGGAGCGATCTCTGGAATTCGCTGCGCGGCACTTTGGGCATCACCACGGTGACCACTTCGGCCTCGCTGGTCTCACTGCTTGTGGCGACCATCGGAACGCTGATCGTCCTGGGATTGCGGCGTCCGGCGCTGGCGCGCGAAGCGGCGGCCGAGGAGCGCGGCGTCTCCGTCTGAGCGGGGAATCCGCGCCCGGGCACAAAAAAGTCCGGCCGCCGTCGACGGGGGATGCGACAGCGACCGGATGACTGAACGATAGAAAGCCGACCCCTCAAATGCAACGTTTGCCGGCGTAGATTTACCGTTAGTAAAGGGGTATTTAACTAACTCCCATATTTCGGCGGTTCCTGCGACTCTAGAGTCGGATTCGGACCTGCTTCGAACACCACTTCCTGGTCGCTGTGGGGTGTGACGAAGGCCGCGGAATGTGGCTGCCGCGAACTTCAGTCGGTCGCGCCCTCCCGCGCTGCTGGCTACTCCCATGTGGCAGGGAGGCTCCAGGCCCAGCCCTGCCCAGGCTATTCCGACCAACACCGAACATGCCCCAACAAGTGGCGCAGCAGACTCCGCGTAGGCTCCGCTCATGCCCCAGACGACCGTCGTTGAAATTGTGTTGGCCGTCGTCACGGTGCTGGCGCTGATCCTCGCTGTAGTGGCCCAGTTGCGACTGCGCAATTTGGGTCGCGACCTGCTGCTGGCCCGCTCCTCCGATGCAGAGCAGTCCATCGTCGACTCGGTGGCCAGCCAGGTGCGTCAGGTCCAGGCGCTGCGCCAGGAGTTGGAGCAGATGCAGCAATCGCTCACCACCGTGCGCCGCGATGTGGCCGCCGCGCTGCGGCATGTCTCCGTGGTGCGCTTCGACGCCTTCGGCGATATGGGCGGACGCCTCTCCTTCTCCGCCGCCCTGCTGGATGACAACGGTGACGGCATCCTGCTCACCACCATCCACGGCCACACCGAGTCGCGCATGTACGTGAAGTCGGTGAGCGATCGCAAGGCGGAGGGTCGCCTCTCGGCCGAGGAGATCGAGGCCATCAACACGGCAAGTCCGATCGGCTGAACATGACGCGACTGGGATTCTTCGGCCCACGGGGCACTTTCACCGAACAGGCATTGCTGAGCATGCCCATCGCCGCCGATGCCGAGCTCATCGACTACAAGACAGTGGCCGCCACGCTCGAGGGTGTGCGACGAGGTGAGGTCGATTCAGCTCTGGTGCCCTTCGAGAATTCGGTCGAAGGTTCGGTGTCTGCAACGCTCGACGAACTCGCCTACGGAGAGCCCCTCAGCATCATCGATGAGGTGGCGCTGCGCGTGGAATTCGCACTGATGGTGAGGCCCGGTACCGAACTCTCCGACATCACGCTGTACACCACCCATCCGCATGCATACGCGCAGTGCCGCGAATGGTTGGCGGCAGCGCTGCCCGACGCCCACTTCTCACCCGCGCTCTCCAATGCCTCTGCCGCAGTGGAGGTGGCGGATCCGGCGTCGCGATTCCAAGCCGCCATCGGCCCGCGCATCGCGGCCGAGCACTACGGTCTCGACATCATCGCGGACAACATCGGCGACAACGAAGCTGCGCACACCCGCTTCATCCTGGTGTCGCAGCGCCGTCAACCGGCACCGCCGACGGGTGCCGACTGCACCACGCTCGTCATTTTCATCCGGCAGGACCATGCGGGTGCGCTGTTGGAGATCCTCAACGAATTCGCAGTGCGTGGCATCAACCTCACCCGCATCGAATCCCGGCCCACCAGGAAGCAACTCGGCGACTACTACTTCTCG
>JAJXSV010000357.1 GCA_021784375.1 Actinomycetes bacterium
GCCCATGCCCAGTTCCTGGGCGCGGGCGGTGAAGGCGCGGATGTCCTTGGGCAGGCAGCCGCCACCGAAGCCGATACCGGCGTTGAGGAAGCGGCGGCCGATGCGGGCGTCGAAGCCGATGGCGTCGGCGAGTTTGGTGACGTCGGCGCCGGTGGCCTCGCAGATCTCGCCCATGGCGTTGATGAAGGAGATCTTGGTGGCCAGGAAGGAGTTGGCGGCCACTTTCACCAGTTCCGCGGTGGGCAGGTCCATGACCAGCAAGGGGATGCCCTCGTCGATCATCGACGCGTACACCTGCCGCATCAGGGTTTCGGCGGTGGCGGTCTGCACGCCGATGACGATGCGGTCCGGATGCAGGGTGTCCTGCACCGCGAAGCCCTCGCGCAGGAATTCGGGGTTCCAGGCCAGATCCACGGCCGTGCCGGCGGGGGCCAGTGAATGGATCAGGGCGGTGAGTTCCGCGGCCGTGCCCACCGGCACCGTGGACTTGCCCACCACCAGTGCCGGCTTGCTCAGCAAGGGTGCCAGTGAACCTGCGGCCGCGAACACGTAGGTGAGGTCGGCGGCCAGTTCACCGGGCCGTTGCGGGGTGCCCACGCACAGGAAATGCACGTCCGCATCCGCGGCCGCCGCGTAGTCGGTGGTGAAGGACAGGCGGCCCGAGGCCAGACCCTGGGCGAGAGTCTCATCGAAGCCGGGCTCGTAGAAGGGCGGCAGTCCGGCCTGCAACGACGCCACCTTGGCCTCGTCCACATCGATGCCCACCACCTCGAAGCCCAGCACCGCCATCGACGCCGCATGCACCGCACCCAGATAGCCGCAGCCCAGAACTGAAAGCTTCACCAAGTCCCCCTACTTGCAGATGCTGTCCGCCGCGGTGCGCGGCGCCGTGATGGTGTTCACAATGGTCGACGTGCCGGCGCTGGCGCTCGCTGATGCACTCGCGGTTCCGCTCACCTGCACCCTCATCGCGGCCTTCCAGTCCCGGCCCACCAGGATGGTGATGCCCTGCACCGTGGCCGTCTGCTTGGTGGTGGCGTAGGGGATGGATGCAGCGACCGTCCTGACGGCCGTGGCCATGGAGGCCGGGTATTCGATGATGGTGGTGGTTGCTCCGCTGGTGGCGGCATTGCCGGGTGCCGCTGCGAAGCCGAAGCCCACCGTGGCCAAGCTCTCCGATGCCTTGCGAGCCAGGCCGGTGATGCTGGTGGCATTGAGCACGGTGAGGCGGATCTTGCCGGGTGCCACGATCAAGGCCGAGGCTTTCGGCGTCCCGGTGGCGGTGCCGATGGGCGTGTTGAAGACGGGTTGGTCATTGGCCAGGCGCGTGAACAGCGTCTTGGCCTGCTTCTCATTCCACAACACCACGGAGTTGCCCTGGATGAACGCATTGCCATTGCTGATGGGCACCGTGAGGAACCGCACCTTGGAGAGGCTGATGCCGCGCAGCCGCTGTGCCAGGTTGAGGATGGCATCCCGATCGAGCTGCTCATCGGTGGTGATCGAATGCATGGCCGCATCGATGAAGCTGTTGAGCTTCAGGGGGTTGAGCAGGGTGCCGGCCGACATGACACGCTGCATCATGGAGGACAGGAAGCGCTGCTGACGCTGCATGCGCCCGAAGTCGGAGTCGATGTGGCGGGCACGGACATAAGCCAGTGCCTGCCGTCCCGTGAGCACGTGCTGGCCGGCCGTGAGATCGAGTCCGGAGGACGCGTCCTTGAGGGCCCGCGGGATGCACATGGGCACGCCGCCCACGGCATCCACCATGTTCAGGAAACCGGCGAAATTGACGGACACGAAGTGGTCGATGCGAAGACCCGTCAACTGCTCCACCACCTGCGTCATGAGCGTGGGACCACCGCGCTCCAGCAGCGTGTTGATGCGATCCTGGGTGGCCGCATGCGGCTTGCCGTTGGTATCGGTGTAGGCGGGGATGGAGACCCAGGTGTCACGAGGCAGGCTCACCGCGGTGGTGCCGCCGCCGCCTGGTGCCACTCGGATCACCATGATGGTGTCGGTGCGCGCGGCACCGTAATCACCATGGCCCACGTGCAGTGCGTTCTCCTGCTTTCGGGTGAGACCGCTGCGATCGTCGACGGCCACGGCCAGCAGCGTCATGCCGGCCGTGTTCACCGCCTTGGGGCGTGAGGCCTGGTCCAGCCCACCGAAGACGTTGACCGTCTTCTTGTCGCCGACATAGCGATTGGACAGGCCCCAACCGGCAAGGCTGGCGAGGACGATGACGATGGAAAGCCAGGACGCCATGCGACGCAAGCCGTGAGTATGTGACACGTGTCCCTCCGGTGGCCAAGGGTAGCCGCCTGACATGACCGCTCGAGCATCCCGCCACACTGCGGTCAGGCAAGGATTCGGCATAGGTTTGGTCGGTGAGCAGGGACCAGGAGTACGGCGTCTCCATCATCGTGCCGGTCCTGCAGGAGGCGGAGTACATCGAGACCGCTGTGGCCCACCTGCTGCAGCAGGACTTCAGCGGTCCCATGGAGATCGTGCTCGCGCTCGGGCCCTCCACCGACGGCACCACCGAGCTCGCGTACCGGCTGGCAGCAGCCGACAGTCGGGTGATCTGCGTCGACAATCCCACCGGCAAGACGCCGTCCGGCCTCAATGCCGCCATTGCCGCGTCCCACCATCCGGTGATCGTGCGGGTGGACGCCCACGCCGAGATCCCCAACGACTATGTGCGCGTGGCCGTGGAGACGTTGATTCGCACGGGTGCGGACAACGTCGGTGGGGTCATGGGTGCCAGCGGTGTCACGCCCTTCGAACGTGCGGTGGCGGCGGCCATGACCTCGGTCTTCGGCGTAGGTGCCGCCTCCTTTCATGTGGGCGGTGAGGAGGGGCCGGCGGCCACGGTGTACCTCGGTGCCTTCCGGCGCAGCACCATCGATGCGGTTGGTGGCTACGACGAGAGTTTTGTGCGCGCCCAGGACTGGGAGATGAACCACCGCATCCGCACGCGCGGCGGGCTCATCTGGTTCACCCCGCGCATGCACGTCACCTACCGACCACGCTCCTCCGTGCGAGCCCTGGGCCGGCAGTACCTGCATTACGGGCGCTGGCGCCGTGAGGTCATGCGCCGCCATCCGGAGACGGCCCGGCACCTTGCTGCTCTGCGCTCTTTCGCACCTC
>JAJXSV010000037.1 GCA_021784375.1 Actinomycetes bacterium
TGGTTGCGGCCGGCGATGGCGGCCGAGCGGGCGGCGGCGTAGCGGCCGGTGCTGTCGGAGTTGGCGTTCGCATAGGCCCGGGCCGCCATCTGGGCTGCCCCGTTCACGCCGTACACGGCCGACTGCAATTGGGCCAGGGCCAGCACCGCGTAGGCGATCGGCACCATGAGCAGCACGGAGACCCCGATGAACTCCAGGCTGGCGTTACCGGCATCGGCCGGCCGCCTCACGGCCAGGCCTCGTGGTAGGCGGAGGCGGTGGTCGTCAGGAGCCCGGGTCCCAGCGGTCCGAGCAGCGGCAGGCGCGCCCGCACGCGCAGGGTGAGGGTGTCCAGGGTCGACGCCCACTCCAGGCTGCTGATGGCCTCGGGTGCCACCGCCCCGGCGAGGAGGTCGCGGAAGCGACGCTCGCCCGCCGCGGAGTCGCCCCCGAAGGCGGCGGCCACGCGCACCGCGTCCTCCGCTGCACACGTGATGATCGATCGCGTGTGCAGCGTGAAGGCGAGCTGCAGCAGGGCCAGCACGAGGGCGGTGACGAGCGGCGCGACGAGCGTGAAGTCCACGACCGACGATCCGCGATCGTCAGACCGAGGAGACCGAGGTGAGGGCACGGTTGAGGATGGAGGTGAGCTGGCCGTCGGCGATGAGCCAGATGGCGGTGACGAGTCCGGCGGTCATCACGGTGACGAGGACCCAACCCGGGACATCACCCCGATCACCCTCGAGCCAGTGCACGACGCGACTGCGGATTGCGGATAGGGCTTGCATTGCTTGTTCCTTTCGGGTTTCAGACGAGCACGGTGAGTTCACGGAATCCGGGGAAGAGCGCGACCACCACCACGGCGGGGAGCACGAAGAAGACGACCGGCACCATCATGGCGATCTCGCGTCGGCCGGCCTTCTCCAAGAGGAGGCGGCGCGCCTCGCTGCGCGCGTCCGCCGCCTGCGCGTGCAGCACGTCCACCACCGGCGTACCCCGTTCCAGGGCGATGCGCAGGGCGTCGACGAAACGGCCGATGGAGAGCAGCGGCAGGCGCTCGGCCACGCCAGCGAGCGCACGGTCCATGTTGCTGCCGTCGCGGATGTCCGCCAGCACCTGGGCCAGGTCGTCCACCAGCACGCCCTGCTCGCGGCGCACGAGCAGTTCGATGGCATGCGGCAGGGCCGCGCCGGCTCCCACCGCGAGCGCCAGCGACTCGGCGACCGTCGGCAGCTCCATGGCCGCACGCGTCTGCCGCCTGCGCCCCGCACGATCGAGCCTTCGCTCGGCGAGCAGCCAGCCCGAGGCTGCGCACACGACGAGCAGCGGGAGTGCCGCTGCCGGCTGGTGGACAGTGCCGCCGATGAGCATGAGCACGACCACCGCGGACCCGAGACCCAGGCCGCTCGCGCACCAGATGACGACGGAGAGCAAGTGTGCCGACGGGTCCGCCGGGAGCCCGGCGCGCCGCTGGCGTTGGGCGATGCCGAGCAGGCGCGAGTCGCCGGGGACGTGGCGCAGCAGCCAGCGCCGAGGCAGGGGCAGGGGCTGCGGGTGCAGGAAGTCCTCGACGCGCTTGATGAAGGTGCGCGCACGCCACGGCGACCGGGAGGTGACGAGCAGGTAGGCGCCCCATCCGAAGAGCAGGCCGAACAGGGATCCGACGCCACTCATGCCGCGGCCTCCTCGATGCGGGCGATGCGGACCATGGCCGCGTAGGCGAGTGCCGAGGTGGTCGCGACCCCCAGCAGGACGAGCGCTCCGGCCGACGTCCGATAGGCCTCGACGGTCGACGGTCGCGCCGACAGCATCACCAGGACCACCCAGGGGGCAGCCACCGCCATGCGCGCGGAGTTGACCGTCCACGACTGCCGGGCCAGCAGCTCACCGCGCAGCTGCAGCTCGGCGCGGATGAACGCCCCGAGTGAGCGCAGCACCTGCGTGAGGTCGCTCCCGCCCACGTCCCGGGCCATGACGAGCGCGTGTGCGAGTTGGTCGAAGACGCGGTCGTCGACCTCGACGCGCATGCCCTCGATGGCGGACATGAAGTCGCCGGTGCGGGCGTAGCGCGCGTCGAATCCGTGGAAGGCCGCCCGCAGGTCGCCGGGGGCGTGCCGGCCCGCCTGCCCGAGCGCCTCCGGCAGGTTGAGGCCCGCCCTGACTGCGCTGATGACGTCGTCCAGCACATTCGGCCAGGCTTGGGCGCGGGCGTCGCGCTGCCGCATGGCCCGTCGGCGCACGAGCATGCGCGGCACGAAGGCGGCGGCCGTGCCGGCCAGGAGCGCGAACACAGGCACGGTGGTGACGATGAGTGCCACGCTGGCGGCCGCGAGGCCCACGCCGACGGCCAGCGCCGGATTGCCTGCGGCACGTGCTGCCCTCACCCGTCTGCTGCCGGGCCTGCGCAGGCCAGCGAGGACGAGCAACCCGCCCACCAGCCACAGCGTGCACAGCAGCGCGATCATCGGCCACTCCGCAGCAGCGTCGTCAGCCGGAAGCCGTGGGCCTCGAAGCGGTCCTCGTGCCGCGGGAACCCCACGTCACGCACCAGGCGGCCGGACCGCCAGGTGAAGAGCGTCGCCAACTCGATCTGGCGGTCCTCGATACGCCCGGTGACGGCCAGGACCTCCTGCACCCGCCGCTGACCCTGCGGGGTCGTGCGCAGGTGGACGACGAGGTCGACGGCACCCGCCACGGTGGGCACGACGAAGGCGCTCGAGATGTTGTCTCCGGCGAGCAGGGGCAGCGTGCACAGCTTGGTGACCGCCTCGCGCGCGCTGTTGGCGTGCAGGGTGGCGAGGGAGGGTTGGCCGCTGTTCATCGCGATGAGGAGGTCGAGGGCCTCGGCCTGTCGCACCTCGCCGATGACAAGACGGTCCGGGCGCATGCGCAGCGACTCCTTCACCAGTCGGCGTAGCGGCACCTCGCCCGTGCCCTCGAGCGAGGGCGGCCGCGTCTGCATGCGCACCCAGTCCGGGTGCTGCAGTCGCAACTCGAGGACCTCCTCGCAGGTGATGATGCGCTCGTGCGCGGGTACCGAGGCGAGCAGGCAGCCGAGCACCGTCGTCTTGCCGGCGCCCGTGCCGCCCGCGACCATGATGTTCAGGCCGCTCACCACCGCTGCGTGCAGGAAGCCGGCCGCCTGCTGCGTGAGCATCCCACCCGCGGCCAGCTCGTGGATGGAGGTGGCCCGGGCCACGAACTTGCGGATGTTCACACTCCAGTGCCGCGGGACGATGTCCGGGATCACCGCGTGCAGGCGACTGCCGTCGGGGAGGGTGGCGTCGACGAAGGGGCTGCTGAGGTCGAGGCGACGGCCGCTGCCCCGCAGCATGCGCTCCACCAGGTCTCGCACGGCGGCGTCGGTGAGCACGATGGGGGTGAGCTCACTGTGCGCATCGCGCGACACGAAGATGCGGTCCGGCGCGTTGATCCAGATCTCCTCGACCGTGGGATCGTCGAGGAGGGGTTGGAGGACGCCGAAGCCCGGGTCCACAAGGGCGAGCGCGGCGGTCATGGACGGAACCCATCACGGGCGACCCTGTGGATGACCGCTCAGTCGCACGCGTTCGCCCACAGCCGAATCGCGGGCGCCCGCTCGCCCCTGGCGACTTCCTGAGGTTTTCGGTCGCTCTTGCGCTTGCAAAGCGACCGAAAACCTCAGGAAGTCGTGAAAGGGGGTGCGCAGGGGGCGGGCGAGCAGGGGTGTCAGGCGCGCACGGGGTTGGTGAGGGCGCCCAAGCCGTCGATGGTGACGGTCACGAACTGGCCGTCCTTCAGGGGGCCGATCCCAGCCGGTGTGCCGGTGAGGATCACGTCGCCGGGGAGCAGTGTCATCACGCCGCTCACGAATTCGATGATCTCGTAGACGTCGTGCTCCATGTGATCGAGCGTCGAGGACTGCCGCACCTCGCCGTCGACCGTGCACACGATCGCCTGATCCTGCGGATCGAAGTCGTTGACGATCCAGGGCCCGAGCGGGCAGAAGGTGTCGAAGCCCTTGGCGCGCGTCCACTGGCCGTCGCGCTGCTGCAGGTCGCGTGCGGTGACGTCGTTGCCGATCGTGTACCCGAGGATGTACTCCGCGGCGTGATCGCGTCGGACATTGCGCGCGGTGCGACCCATGACGATGCCGAGCTCCGCCTCGTGATCGACGCGCTCGCTCTGCCACGGCATGCTGATGGGATCGTTGGGCCCGATCACCGCGGTGTTCGGCTTGATGAAGATGACCGGCTCGACCGGCACCGCGCCGCCCATCTCCTTGGCGTGGTCGGCGTAGTTCTTGCCGATGCAGACCACCTTGGAGGGCAGCACCGGCGCCAGCACGCGCACGGCAGCGAGCGGCAGCACCACGCCGGTGCTCTCCAGCTCACCGAAGGGGTGCGAGGTCAGGATGTCGACGACCGTCTCCGGCGTCGGGATCCCGCGCGCATCGAGGCCGTGCACAACCCCGTAGGCAACCTTGCCGTCCTGCGTGGCAACTCGTGCGACGAACATCAGTCCTTACCTCCCACCTTGAGCAAGCCGAACGTGAGCGCATCCTCGAGGGCGATCCAGGAGGCGGCGATGACATTCTCGTGCACGCCGACGGTCGTCCATTCCTCGCCGCCGTCGCGCGAGCTCACGAGCACGCGTGTGGTGGCACCGGTGCCCTGGGCGTCGGCCAGGATGCGGACCTTGTAGTCGACGAGATCGATGTTGCTGAGTTCCGGGTACTTGAGCAGCACCGCTCCGCGCAGGGCGGCATCGAGCGCATTCACCGGGCCGTTGCCCTCGGCGGTCGCGATGACCCGCTCACCGTTGGCATGGAGCTTCACCGTGGCCTCGGTGGCGACGCTGCCGTCCGCCCGCTGCTCGACGATGACCCGCCACGACTCGACGTCGAAGTACTTGGGCTTGTCCTCGAAGCCGTGCTCGAGCACCAGCAGTTCGAAGGAGGCGTCGGCCGCCTCGAAGGACCAGCCCTTGTTCTCCAACTCCTTGACCTTCTCGACGACGCGCGTCACCGCGAAGGAGTCGGGCAGTTCGTACCCGAGTTCCCGGCTCTTGAGCTCGACCGAGGCGCGGCCGGCCATCTCCGTCACCAGGACGCGCTGGTCGTTGCCGACGAGCGTCGGGTCCATGTGGTTGTAGAGGTGCGCGGCCACCTTCAGCGCACTGGCGTGGAGGCCGGCCTTGTGCGCGAATGCGCTGATGCCGGCGTAGGGCTGGTGGGTGTTCGGCGGGAGGTTGGCGATGTCCGCGATGGCGTGGCTGATGCGGACGGTCTCTCGCAGCTTGCCCTCCGGCAGCACCTTCATGCCCATCTTCATCTCGAGGTTCGCGACCACTGCGAAGAGGTCGGCGTTGCCCGTGCGCTCGCCGTACCCGTTCGCGGTGCCCTGGAAGTGGGTGACGCCGGCCTCGATGGCGGCGATCGAGTTCGCCGTCGAGCAGCCCGTGTCGTCCTGGCAGTGGATGCCCAGCCGCACCCCGCTGCGCTCCTTCACATCGGTCACGATGTTGAAGACGCGGCTGGGGAGCATGCCGCCGTTGGTGTCGCACATGACACCCACCGAGGCGCCCGCCTCGAAGGCGGTGGTGAGCAGGCGCACGCCGTAGTCCTTGTCGGCGAGGTAGCCGTCGAAGAAGTGCTCGCAGTCGACGAAGACGCGCCGACCGTTGTCCACGAAGAACTTCACGGTGTCGAACACCATGGACAGGTTCTCCTCGTTCGTGGTGCGCAGCGCCTCCTTGACGTGCACGACCGACGACTTGGCGACCAGGCACACGACGGGCGCCTCCGAGTCGAGCAGGGCCCGTACCTGCGGATCCTCCTCGACCTTGAGGCCGGCCTTGCGGGTGGCGCCGAAGGCCACGAGCTGCGCGAACTTGAAGTCGATCTCCTCGCGTGCGCGCCGGAAGAACTCCGTGTCCTTGGGCAGCGCACCCGGCCAGCCGCCCTCGATGAAGCCCACGCCGTAGCCGTCGAGCAGGCGCGCCACCTGGAGCTTGTCTGCGACGCTGTAGCTGATGCCCTCCCGCTGCGCACCGTCGCGCAACGTGGTGTCGTAGACGTGGAAATCGTCCGAAGGCCGGGTCATCGTGTCTCCTTGCAATGAAAAAGCCCCCGCAATGCGGAGGCTGCGCGCTGACGGTGGGTCAACGCGCTGTCAAATAATGATCACAGACGTGCTCATGGTGAGAGCAGTGTGCCAGACGCGGCTCCGACGCGGAACCCCAGGGCCACCTACCTCTCATCGACCCCCTGATGTTTTCCGTCACTTTGCGGGGTGCGGAGCGGCGGAAAACGTCGGGAGGTCGGGGGTTTGGGCCCGTGGCGTGGGCGCTCCAAGAGGCGAGCGAGGTGGCGGGCCATGGGATGGAGCGTCTCGAAGGTCCAACGCACCACCGTCCAGCCGCCGGCGCGCAGGTCGTCCTCGCGCAACTTCTCGCTGCGGTAGGCGGCGCGCCAGGCGTCCTCGGACTCTCCGAACTTGCCCCAGCCGTCAGCCTCCCCGACCAGCCGGGCCTCGGGCCATGCGAAGTCGACGCGATACTCCCGCCCGGACGCGCCAGCGATCCACTGCTGCAGTAGGGGCGACGGCATCCGCATCTCCAGGAACACCCCGCGACTCCGCGACTCGAGCGCAGATTCCGAGCGGCCGTCGGCGGCATCGATCGCCCGTGGCAGACCGCGCGTTCCCGGCCATCGATGCATGCGTTCGAGCATGCGCTGCAGGGTGTCCCGCGACGCGCCGAGCCGCAGCGCACTGTCCATCGGGATCAGCGCCCAGGGCAGGTCCCGACCGCGTGCGAGGTCCATGGCCGTGCGCGCGATCGACGTGACGCGCACTCCGTGCATGCGGATGGTGTCCGACACCAGGAGCGACGTCGCCAGCACGTGCAGGTCCTTGCGCACCTGCGCGTTGCGGTTGTCCAGCGCGTACAGGCAGACGGGCCTCGACCGCTCGTTCCAAGCATCGGGCGTCCACAGGCCGAGGAAGGCCGCGGCAGTGTGCCCACCGAGCACGAACTCGCCGGCAAGCCCGGCCTGCACCTTCAGAGCCACCGCAATGTGCCGCTGCACGGGCGTGAGCTCGGCGAACGCGTCAGGGCGGAAGTACAGGCCGTTGCGATCGCGCTCGATGACGCGATTGCGGCGCAACGTGCGGAGGTTGCGCTCTGTGATGCCGATCGCTGCGGCGTCGGCGATGGTGAAGGGCGACGGCGGGAACTCGCTGCGGGACATGACGGGCACAGTGCGCCAGCGATTGCTGCCGAAGTGTGACCCGTTCGGGCATCAACGGGCCGGCCCTCCCCCGCGACTCCCTGACGTTTTCCGTCGCCTTCCGGTCCCCGAAGCGACGGAAAACCTCAGAAGGTCGGCTACGGGGCGGGGACGAGCGTGCGCATCCAGTTCGCGGGGTCGGCGATGGTGCCGCCCTGGATCCCCAGCAGTTCGTCGCGCAGCCGCATGCTCACCGGTCCCGGCGCGCCGTCGCCGACGACCCAGTCCCCGGCGGCCGACTTCACGCTGCCCACGGGCGTGATGACCGCGGCCGTCCCGCATGCGAAGACCTCGCTCAGCTCGCCCGAGGCGCAGCCCTCGCGCCACTGCTCGACGGAGATGCGGTCCTCAGTGGCCGGGATGCCCAGGCGCGCGGCCACCGTGAGCAGCGAGTCGCGCGTGACGCCGGGTAGCAGGGTGCCCGTGAGCTGCGGCGTCATGATGCGGGCCTCGGCACCGCGGCCGAACACGAAGTACATGTTCATGCCGCCCATCTCCTCGACCCAGCGCCGTTCGACCGCGTCGAGCCAGACCACCTGGTCGCAGCCCTTGGCGGCCGCCTGCTGCTGGGCGAGCAGCGAGGCCGCGTAGTTGCCCGCGAACTTGGCGGCACCGGTGCCACCGGGCGCAGCGCGCACGTACTCGGTGGAGAGCCACACGGACACCGGGTGGACGCCACCCGCGAAGTAGGCGCCCGCAGGCGAGGCGATGAGCAGGTACGCGTAGCGATTGGCCGGACGTACCCCGAGTCCCACCTCGGTGGAGATCATGAAGGGGCGCAGGTAGAGCGACTTCTCGCCGTCTGCGGGCACCCATGCCTGGTCGACCTCGACGAGTTCCCGGATCGACTCGACGAAGAGGTCCGTGGGCAACTCCGGCATCGCCATGCGAGCCGCGCTGCGCTGGAAGCGTGCGGCGTTGGCGTCCGGTCGGAAGGTCTTGATGGAGCCGTCCGCGTGACGGTAGGCCTTCAGGCCCTCGAAGATGGCCTGGCCGTAGTGCAGCACATTGGTGGCCGGGTCGACCGAGAGCGGGCCATACGGGATGAGGCGGGCATCGTGCCAGCCCTGGTCGGCATCCCAGTCGATGCGCACCATGTGATCGGTGAAGTACTTGCCGAAGCCGGGGTTGGCGAGCATGGCCTCGCGCTCGGCCGCGCTGCGCGGATGCGGATTGAGTTCGCGACGGATCGTCATGGTTCGAAACTACCTCGTTCTCGAAGTCACTTCCTGAACCGAACGGACCGGCTTGCGATCAATGCGCGCAGGTTTCGTTCGGGAGGTCGGCGGGTCGGCTGCTAGGCGAGGCGAGCGGCGATGGCGTCGCCCACCTGCGAGGTGGTGCGGGTGGCGGAACCACGCGCGGCGAGGTCGTCGCTCACTGCTGACTCGACGCGCTTGGCGGCATCCGCGGCACCGAGGTGGTCGAGCAGCATGGCGACGCTGAGGATGGTGGCCGTCGGATCCGCCTTGCCCTGTCCCGCGATATCGGGCGCGGAGCCATGCACGGGCTCGAACATCGAGGGGTTGGTGCGCGTGACATCGAGGTTGCCCGACGCCGCCAGGCCGATACCACCGGCAATGGCGGCACCGATGTCCGTGATGATGTCGCCGAACAGGTTGTCCGTGACGATGACGTCGAAGCGCTCGGGCTGGGTGAGGAAGAACATCGACGCCGCGTCCACATGGCAGTAGTCCGTGGTGACGCCGGGGAACTCCTCGGCCACCGCGTCGAAGGTGCGCTGCCAGAGCCCGCCCGCGTGCACGAGGACGTTCGTCTTGTGCACGAGCGTGACCTTCTGGCGGCGCTTGGACGCGCGCTGGAAGGCGTCGCGGACGATGCGCTCGACCCCGAAGCGCGTGTTCATGGAGTCTTCGATGGCCACCTCGTGCGGAGTCCCCTTGCGCAGGGAACCGCCGGCACCCGCGTAGGGGCCCTCGGTGCCCTCGCGGCAGACGACGAAGTCGATCTCAGCAGGACCCTTGCCGGCGAGCGGTGAGGTGACGCCCGGGAACAGCTTCACGGGACGCAGGTTGACGTGGTGATCGAGCTCGAAGCGCATGGCGAGCAGCAGGCCCCGCTCCAGGACCCCCGGCGGCACCGAGGGGTCGCCGACGGCGCCCAACAGGATGGCATCGTGCTGCCGCAGCTCGGCGAGCACGCTGTCGGGCAAGGTCTCGCCGGTGGCGTTGTAGCGCCGGGCACCGAGGTCGTAGTGCGTGCGCTCGAAGGCCATGCCTGCAGTGGGCGCGATCGCGTCCAAGACCTTGAGGCCCTCGGTGACCACCTCGGTGCCGATGCCGTCGCCCGGGATGACTGCCAGTTTCACGTGTTGCATCATGGCGCCCAGCCTACGACCGTCGTCCCACGATTTGGGATTCGGCGTTTCGAATTCTGAGATGGCAGCGCGCTGTCGCACTCGCCGCGACTCCCCCGCTCCGCGATGTTCACAAACGGCCCGGAATGCGGGCGAAACGTGAACAACGGGCAGAGGGGGCCTAGATCGGCGACTTCACCATGAGGGTGACGAGGTCGAACACCAAGGTGGCGGCCGCCAGGGTCGTGACCTCCGCGTGGTCGTACGCCGGCGCCACCTCGACCACGTCCGCGCCGACGATGTTGATCCCGTCCAGTCGGCGCAGCAGGTGCAGCAGCTCACGGCTCGTCATGCCACCCATCTCCGGGGTGCCGGTTCCCGGCGCGAAGGCGGGATCGAGCACGTCGATGTCGATCGACACGTACACGGGGAGGTCACCGACGCGCTGCCGCATGGCGTCGGCCGCGCCGTCGAGCCCGACGACGTCGAGGTCCCCCGCGCGCAGCGTCTTGAAGCCGAAGCGGGCGTCGTCGACCAGGTCCATGCGATCGTAGATGGGACCGCGGATGCCCAGGTGCATGCTCCGCTCCTCGGTGAGCAGTCCCTCCTCGAAGGCGCGCCGGAGGAAGGTGCCATGCGTCGTGGGGGCCTCGAAGTAGGTGTCCCAGGTGTCGAGATGGGCATCGAAGTGGATGAGCGCCAAGGGGCCGTGTTTGCGCCGGGCCTCGCGCAGCATGGGGTAGGTGACGCTGTGGTCGCCGCCTACCGCGACGATGCGACGGTTGCCGTCCCCGACGATCTCCCGCGCGTGGTCACCGATCTGCTGGAGGGCGGCGTCGATGCTGAAGGGCGTGCACGCGACGTCACCGGCGTCCACCACCTGCAGGGTGTCGAGGGGCGCCACATCGAGCTCGACGTGGAAGCGCGGCCGCAGATTGCGCGCGGCCTGGCGCACCCCCATGGGTCCGAAGCGCGCGCCCGGGCGGTACGACACGGCCCCGTCGAAGGGCAGGCCCAGGACGGCGATGTCGTAGTCGGCGACCTCGTCGATGCGCGGGATGCGGGCGAACGTTCCGGGTCCGGCATAGCGGGGCACGCGCGTGGCGTCCAGCGCTCCGACGGGGTGCTCAACGGGCATGGGGACCTCCGTGCGCATGCGTACGCGTCCACGGGGACCACGGTCAACGGCGCTGCGGTCGAGGGACGAACGCGGCGCCCAACGTCCTGGCTTCCGCACCGGCGCCTCGCCGGCCGGCGAACGGGGCGCCGCGCCGACTGGGTCCTTGGACCTGAATCCGCCCGACCCGCCGCCACCCGGGAATCCCCTGCGCGCCCCCGTCGTTCCCCTTGCGAAGCGACGAGGTGGGAGGCGACCATGGCAAGGGCCACGGCCATGTGCCCACTGCGGCTCAACCAGACCTGCAACCTCTGTCACCCCGACGCCATGATCGGGCCCCAGGACTGTCCGACGGTCGCCATGGTGATGACCGATCCCCTGCTGCGCGACGAGTTGAACGAACTCAAGCGCCAGAACGCCGCGCTCGGCGCCTGATCCAGCCTCGCCGGCTCCGGTCACCCCACGCGCGGACATGGCGCACCCGCCCCCGCGCGCGCTGCGCAATGGAGGCGGGTGTGCTTCCGGTCTCAGGCGGTGGTGCGGTCGCGCCAGTCGCGGTTGACGGCGCTCACGATGGCCTTGAGCGACGAGGTCACGATGGAGGCGTCGATGCCGGCGCCCCACAGCACCCGGTCACCCACCTCGCACTCCACGTACGACGCCGCGATGGCGTCGCCGCCGGACGTCATGGCGTGCTCCGCGTAGTCGAGCACGCGCACGTCGATCTCGTGTGACCGGAGCGCCTTGCAGAACGCGTCGATGGGACCGTTGCCCATGCCACGCAGCGTGATCTCACGGCCGGCGTCCGTGAGCACCACCGAGATGGCGGTCTCGCCGTCGATCTCGCTGTCCTGCTTCACGTTCCTGATCTTCAGGCGACCCCACGGCGCTGCCGGATTGGGCAGGTACTCGTCGAGGAAGATGTCCCACATCTGCGCCGGCGTGACCTCTCCGCCCGCGGTGTCCGTGTGGTGCTGGATCACCTGGCTGAACTCGATCTGCAGTCGACGTGGGAGTTCGAGTTTGTGCTCCGTGCGCATGATGTAGGCGACCCCGCCCTTGCCGGACTGCGAGTTCACGCGGATGACGGCCTCGTAGCTGCGGCCGACGTCCTTGGGATCGATGGGCAGGTACGGCACCTCCCAGCGGAAGTCGTCCACGGGGACGCCCGCTGCTGCTGCGTCGCGCTTCATCGCGTTCAGGCCCTTGTTGATGGCGTCCTGGTGCGAGCCGGAGAAGGCGGTGTACACGAGGTCGCCGCCGTAGGGGGCGCGTTCGGGGACGGGGATCTGGTTGCAGTACTCGACCGTCCGTCGCACCTCGTCGATGTTCGAGAAGTCGATCTGCGGGTCGATGCCCTGGCTGAACAGGTTGAGCCCGAGCGTCACCAGGTCGACGTTGCCGGTGCGCTCGCCGTTGCCGAACAGGCAGCCCTCGATGCGGTCTGCACCCGCGAGGTAGCCGAGCTCGGCGGCGGCCACACCGGTGCCGCGGTCGTTGTGCGGGTGCAGGGAGATGATGACGTTCTCGCGATTCGCGACGTTGCGGTGCATCCACTCGATGGAGTCGGCGTAC
This sequence comes from Actinomycetes bacterium, assembly GCA_021784375.1. Next base: position 12,259 of record JAJXSV010000037.1, read on the forward strand.
ACGTTCGGCATCGCCATCTCCACGGTGGCGGGCAGGTTGAGGATGGCCTTGCGGTCACTGCTCGGCTGCCAGATATCCGTGACGGCGTTGCACACCTCGACGGCGAAGTCCAGCTCGGTGCCCGTATACGACTCGGGCGAGTACTCGAAGTAGATGTCGGTGTCGGACTTCATGCGGTCCGCGTACTTCATCACGAGTTCGGCGCCGCTGATGGCGATGTCCTTGATGCCGGCGCGATCCAGCCCGAACACCACCCGCCGCTGCAGCACCGAGGTCGAGTTGTAGACGTGCACGATGGCCTGCTTGGCACCCTCGATCGACTCGTAGGTGCGCTCGATGAGGTGCTCCCGGGCCTGGGTCAGCACCTGGATGACGACGTCATCCGGGACCAGGTCCTTCTCGATGAGCTCGCGGACGAAGTCGAAGTCCATCTGCGAAGCGGACGGGAAGCCGACCTCGATCTCCTTGTAGCCCATGTCGACGAGCAGCTTGAACATCTTCTTCTTGCGGCCCGGCGTCATGGGGTCGATGAGGGCCTGGTTGCCGTCGCGCAGGTCCACGGCGCACCAGCGGGGCGCCTGGGTGACGCGCCTGCCGGGCCAGGTGCGGTCCTCGAGCACGATGGGGATGAAGGGTTGGTAGCGCTCGTGCTTCATTGGTGAAGGCTGCTGCGCGTTGCGTGCGGCGTACGGTCGGATGTCGGTCATGGGTTCCTCTTGTCGGTTGGGGCGGGGCTTCCCGGCATGCCAACAACCCGCGACGAGGGGGCCGGTCAGGCCTCGCCGCGGCGACGAAGGAGGAGCCGCACGTTCGACATGGTCCGCTCAGGATACGGGACGAGGACGGCGCCGTGCCACCGGGCGCCGCGGCTTGCCCCGGCGAGTGGCGCCAACGGAGCACTTCAAGCGGGCCGCGAGCAGCCACTGCGCGGTGCAAGCGGCCGTCGGGTGGTCAGGCCAGCGATTGCACGTCAGCGAAGGGTGCCGTGCGGCGATCGCCGCCGAAGCAACGGCCGCTGCCCTCCTCCCAGCCCGGGTCGCCCTCGCGGATGAACTCCACCCAGGCCGTGTGCATCTCATCGGCCAACGCCTGTGGTTGACCCGCGCCGAGCACCTTCACGGCGTGTGCGTCCCGCAGGCAGTTCCACGTGAACGGCAGTTCCAGGCAGTGCCCGGACATCCCCGTGACGGAACTCCGTTGCTGGAAGTCGTAGAGCCACGTGGGTGCACCGCCCGCTCGCCGCGCATCGGCGATGCGCAGGGCATTGCGACGGAACATCACCGCGGTGGCCACGCGACCGATCGGGTCAGGGCTGCCGTTCTCCAACTGCGCCAACGCATATTCGCGGAGGCGAGGTTCGAAGTGGACGCCCGCGAGCCACTCGCGCACCTTGGCCGCGGGCGGTGCCATGGACGGCATCATGAACTCATCGGCCGTGGCGCCGACCAGCAGCTCCACGTGGTTGTTGAAGCCGCCACGCCAGGCGTCGAAGGGCGCCACGGGCAGCGTGTCGGCATCGAGCGCCGGTCCCCAGTCCATCGTCACCTCACACACGGCGGTGGGCTCGGTGACGAGCCGACCCACCATGGGAGCGATGCCGGCCCCGTCGCGCATCTGCGCGAACTGATGGTCGAGCACCTCGTCCTTGGACAGCGCCGACCATCCGGAGATGGTCGGTTCGACACCGGCCCTGGCCGCGAAGGCGCGACCCATGGCCTCGTGCTCGGCCGCCGTCGGTGCGCCGATGACCGCGGAGTGCGCGATCACGCGATGGAAGAGTCCTTGCGCAGCAGGCATGGAAAGCAGCGACAGCACCG